>JAOAIT010000048.1 GCA_026414565.1 Verrucomicrobiia bacterium | reverse complement strand
CAAAGAGATCAATGCCGCCCACATTACCAACACTGCATTACTCGCATACCTCAGATATCCAATAACAATGTGGCCCTTGGGCGCGATACAAGTCATTAATCGTGTGAAATATGCTTTAATACAGAAGCGTTACTCTGGTATAATAAGAGGATTAATACAGATACCACTAATGTGTTACAAATACCGTAAATATCGAAATGTTGTAAAACATCACACAATATTAGAAAGCCGTAAGCTTTTAGAACGTGGCTGGAAAACAAACGGTGACTAAAAATCATATATTCATAGAAATATACAATATAATTATTCATAAAAAACCTTGTTTTAATTTAAGTTACTTAAAAGCCACAATGTACGTAAATTAATTCTACAGACACATAATAGCGTAGGTGTGAACATCATCAAACAGGATTAACTTTGATTATAAAAGACAAACTATGAAGAACATTGTTCATAACAACAAGAGCAATACGTCGAGTATATGTCCTATATAGTAACGTTGTTAGGGTCGAGAATGCAGTATGCTGTTCCTAGAATTCTTGCTAAGGCCGGATTATTAAACATATTGTACACAGATATATATGCAAGCAATAGAATAATTAAAATAATACAAGATTATAGACTAGATAAGCATAATGCAACCCTCAAGCGTTTAATACTCCGAAACAATAATGAATTGAACGGGTGTATAATTAGGCAATTTCCACTCTTTGGCCTTGAATACTATTTACGACTTCAGAAGGCAAAAAATGAAACAGAAAGAACTAAAGTATATCTCTGGGCTGGTCGCTGTTTTTGCAGGCTGATAAATGAAAATAACTGGGGACTGGCTAAAGCGCTTTATACATTTAACAGCGCAGGCTATGAAACAATGGTTAAAGCAAAAGAAAAAGCAATGGCGTGTATTCTTGAGCAGACAATTGCCCCGTATAAGATAGTAAATCAATTAATAAAAGAAGAAAGAGAAATGTGGCCCGGTTGGGAGGAGGATGAAAAAAATTATTTCGCCAATGATTATTCAGAACGAGAAAGGGCTGAGTGGAGAATAGCCGATAGAATTATTTGTGGATCTGAATACGTACGAAATGGTCTAATCCAATGTGGAGTGAATCCTGAAAAATGTACGGTTATTCCGTATGGCGTGAAATACTCGGAAAAGATTAATATCAAAAAAACTTCGTCAAAACTACATGTCCTTACAGTAGGCACAGTATGTTTAAGAAAAGGTATCCCCTATTTGCTTGAGGCCGCGAAAGTGCTATCAAAGAATGCCGAGTTCAAATTGGTTGGTCCGCTACAAATATCTAGAAATGCACAAAAAAAAATTTGCGATCACGTTCATCTTGTCGGCGCTGTCCCTCATTCTGAGATTGAGAGATACTACAGGTGGGCTGATGTATTTCTGCTGCCATCTATCTGCGAAGGCTCGGCAACTGTTACATATGAGGCTATGTCGTACGGCCTACCAATAATTTGCACACCTAATACCGGGAGTATTGTTAGAAATATGATAGATGGTTTTATTGTACCAATAAGAAACAAAGATAAAATTGTTGAAGTGCTTGAAATTATGTCCAGAGATAGAAAATTATGCAAACAAATGGGTGAAAATGCAATGCTGAGGGCAAAAGAATACGACTATTCAAGATATAACGATGAACTGATAAAAATATTGAAAACACACATATAAAGATATTATATATATGAACACTGAAATATATAATAGTAACGACGTAGTAATTATGCCAGCCTCCTTCTATGCTGCGGTTGGGTTGCTGGTCATATTAACATTGGAGGCCTTGCGAAAATGGCGGCGCCTGACAGGAATGTTCTCCTTGGTGGCTTACTTTACCGTTTTTCTTTGGTATATTGTTGATGTAAGATACTCGGCTGAGCAATATGCAGGAATGCCAACTGAAGACATAGAAATGGCTTTCTGGCAGGTCAGCATATTTCTTATCAGCTTTCGTCTTTTTATTCAAATCGCCCGCACGCATGACCGGGAAGTGGCCGGTATAACCGCCGATCAAATTTCTGCACAGTTGCCAGCAAGAAAAATGGCCGGCGCCATCGCCGGCATTTGGGCCATGCTCTTCGTGTGGGGCGTTATACGCATGGACGGCGATATTTTGGGGGCATTGTTTCCCGTCGGTGGGCGATGGAGCCCCCATATGTGGGCACGGGGAGCGCTAGGAGGGACATGGGACTGGTTAATAGCAGCGGGGGGCTACCTTTACATTTTTGTTTGTGGCCTCATGGGGCTCCTCGCAGTCTTGGTTCGTGACCGGGTGGTACGCGGTCAGATGCTTTTACTCATCGTGATCACATGGCCCTATTTTTTCCTCTTGGGAACGCGTAATCAGTTACTCGCCGTCGTGTGTCCAGGATTGTTCTCTTATCTTCTTTTGAGCAGGGCTAAAATGTGGAAAAAAATATTAGGCGGGGGAATCGTTCTTGTCGTCTTAAATTATGCAATGCTGGCAATGCTACAGTTCCGACATTCAGGCTTCCAAGCATTTCTTAAAGATCCCTTTGGGGCGCTGAATCCTGAGGTTAAGCATGAAGGCCTCAATATGATTCAAGAGCTTGCCTATATTAACGGATTCTACCGAATGGGACAATTAAAACCTGAGTATGGGAAGGAATATATTGCACAGGCGCTAAATGCCATACCGCGCGCGATATGGCCAGGGAAACCAACACTGAGCTTCGCCTATAGCACCTTGCGAGGGCATGGTACTGCTGAAGGTGGGGTAACTGCAACAATCAGCACCGGATTAATCGGACAAGGCGCTATCAATTTTGGTGACTACCTTGGGCCGATTGCTGCCGGGCTATTGTTGGCGCTCTATGGTTATTTTCTGATAAGGCAATGGCCGCCGAAAAGCCATCCTCTGCGCTTTTTTCTATTCATCATGGGGCTTGCCCTTGTTCCGAATATGGGGCGTGAGTTTACACTGCTGGTGCTCTGGCCTGTGGTCTTTGGTGCCATAACACTCAGGATTTTCGAGCACCTTATCCCTGCTCATTTCCAACCAGTGCAACGAGTGATTGAACATGGTGGCAAAAGTTTAAGCCGCTATAAAAATAATGTCGCAACTCTTGGCCGATAATCAAGCCGACACGGAACTAAATCATGAAGATGTTGCCAGCTCCTGGTCTATCGTGTTTGACAGGTATCCCAAGTTAAAAGACAAAATATAAAAGTGAAGCGAATTGCGGTCATTTTTCGCCGTTTGGGCCCTTACCATTTTGCCAGACTTAAGGCCGCAACGAGCTTTTTTCATGTTGCCGCAGTTGAGTATGCAGCAGGTGATACTACTTATGCGTGGGAATCCATAGCTGGAAATGCCGGTTTTGATAGACATATTATAGTAGACAACCTGCCTGGTAGTGTCAGAGAGAAGCAACAAGCTAATAAGAGACTAACAAAAGTGCTAACAGAAATGGCACCTACAGCCTGCGTACTCCCAGGATGGGGAATGGAAGAGTCGTTATTTGCCTTGCAGTGGTGTGTGCGGCATCGTGTGCCAGCCATATTGATGTCAGAATCAACCGTCCACGACGCGGATCGAAAATGGTATTATGAATGGTTGAAACGAAAAATTGTAAAACAGTACTCTGCAGCGTTGGTTGGTGGTACACCGCAGGCTGAATATGTCAAAATGCTTGGAATGCCAGGGAGCCGAGTATTTCTCGGCTATGATGCTGTGGACAACGATTATTTTAAAACTCAGGCCGCCAAGGTACGACTTTCTGCCAATGAACATCGCTCCCGCCTAGGATTACCATGTCATTATTTTCTTAGCAGCGCCCGCTTCATTGAGAAGAAAAACCTGCTGCGATTACTAGAGGCCTACTCTCACTATTTAAAGTGGGCATTGGAGAAAGAAAATGGAAGCCCACTACAGGCAAAGTATGACCCATGGCATTTGGTGATCTTGGGTGATGGTCCACTTCGGCCAGCATTGGAATCCAGAACTGAACAGCTCCAACTGAAGCCTTATGTGCATTATCCTGGGTTCAAGCAATATCACGATCTGCCATTCTATTATGCCCTTGCCGATGCCTTCATTCTTGCCAGCACCTCCGAACAATGGGGGCTGGTTGTAAATGAAGCCATGGCTTCCGGGCTTCCCATACTAGTTTCGAACCGGTGCGGTTGTGCATACGACCTGGTTCGAGACGGCTTCAATGGCTTTCAATTTGATCCGTTTAAGGTAGATGAAATATCCTTAATAATGATTCAAATCACGCGTCTGAGTCTCGAAGAGCGCAACCGAATGGCTGCAAATTCAGTAAAAATTATTGCTGACTGGGGGCCTGAACGCTTTGCGCAGGGTTTGCACCAGGCCTATGAATGTGCAGTTCGGGAACCCTTCAATAATAATCATTTTATCGATCGCTTCATTAACAGTGCGATCGCATATTATCAGGCCCGCTGACCTTAGTTAACATGCGAATCGCAATGCTAACAAATTCAATTTCTCCAAAAGCTGGAGGCATGTATCATTGTGTGCGCCTCCTTGCGAAATCACTGAGCCAGATTCGTGATGTTGAAGTTAACGTAATGGCGATTAAAGATGAGCATATCAGATCACAAAACCAAGAGTGGATTGGAATAAAAACGGAAGTCTTCGAACCTATCGGACCCAGGGCATTCAACTATTCACCACGATTAAAAATAGCCTTATCCAAGGGTTCCTGGGACATTTTTCATGTGCATGGGCTATGGCAGTACATAGGAATTGCTGGAAGGCACAAAGCCGTTAGTGCTCGAAATGCATTAATAATTACACCTCAAGGAATGTTAGATTCCTGGGCCTTAAAACATTCAAGCTGGAAAAAACGATTGGCTGGAATATTATATGAAAATAGAAATCTAGTTCACGCCTCATGTATTCATGCAGTATGTGAATCGGAATATCACTCCGTTCGGGAGTATGGCTTGTCCAATCCTGTATGCGTAATTCCGAATGGTGTTGAAATCCCGCTTGCACAGGAAAACAGGTTTGAGCCGAGGATGCGTGACGAAACAAAAAAGATGTTACTATTTCTTGGCCGTTTACATCCGAAGAAAGGTCTGGAAAATATATTGCGCGCTTGGAGCAGGGTTAAGAAAGAAACAAAGCGCTTGGATGACTGGGTTTTAGGAATAGCTGGATGGGATCAGTGCGGACATGAGGTGGAGTTAAAGAAACTCTCGGATGAAATAGGATTGGCATGGACTGATGTTGGAGAGGATGACAAAAATAGTAATCAGACCAAACATAGCTATAATCATAAAAGCTATGCCACCCGAATCCCGGAAATACTATTTCTAGGCCCCGCATATGAAGAGCGCAAAGACGCTTTAATGCGCGCATGTTCAGCTTTCATACTACCTTCGTATAGCGAAGGGATGCCGGTAGCCGTGTTGGAAGCTTGGTCTTATGGAAAACCTGTCATCATGACGCC
Organism: Verrucomicrobiia bacterium; assembly: GCA_026414565.1. Classification (NCBI taxonomy): domain Bacteria; kingdom Pseudomonadati; phylum Verrucomicrobiota; class Verrucomicrobiia; species Verrucomicrobiia bacterium. The sequence continues at coordinate 83,854 of JAOAIT010000048.1, read as the reverse complement.
AGCGTGCAATTTGCCAGAAGGATATGCTGCCGGGGCCGCCATAAAAGTTGAACCCGAGCCTGTTAGCATCGCCAATGGAATTAAGCAAATATTGGAAATGTCGGATCAGGAGTTGGAACAGATGGGAAGGAGGGGGCGTCAGTTGGTGGAGGAACGTTTTTCCTGGCCCAAAATCGCACAGCAAATGAAGTCAGTCTACGACTGGCTCTTAGGCGGCGGACCCCCTCCTGATTGCGTGATCAAAGATTAATGGAGCGAGAAGCTAAATATACGTCCAACTCCACCATAGATGTAGCGGAAAACCGGGCAGCGACGAAATACACCCCAGAGGAGCAATGCTGGCGTGTATTATGGGCCATATTAGGCAAGCCAATCTTCCGCCTCAGCCCCAGGCCATTTTTCTCATGGCGTCGGCTCCTCTTAAGATGTTTCGGGGCCAAAGTTGGAAAGGAAGTCCACGTATATCCATCAACCACAGTGTATTTTCCTTGGAACCTGGAAATTGGCGACTGGAGTGCGGTTGGTGAGGATGCGTTGATTTACAATCTAGGCAAAGTCACAATAGGCGAGCGCGTTACCATATCCCACTGGGCGCATTTGTGCGCCGGGACTCATGATTATACCAAGCCCGACTTTCCGCTTCTGAAACCCCCCATTGTTGTGAAAAATCAGGCATGGATTTGCAGCCAGGCATTTGTCGGACCCGGGGTTACCATAGGAGAGGGGGCTATTGTCGGAGCCGGCGCCGTCGTAATGAAAGATGTGGATGCATGGCCCATTGTCGCCGGCAATCCTGCCGTTAAAGTAAAGGTACGCCCCAAGCCGGGCAGCCACATCTAGCCACAGTAACTCAGTAATTAACCCAACATTTTCATGCTCTCAGTTCTAATACCCACCTTCAATGAAGAAAGGAACATAGGTGAATGCATTGACACTGTCAAATGGGCGGACGAAATCGTTGTTGTGGATTCACACTCCCTGGATAAAACTGCAGAAATAGCCCAGGCCAAAGGTGCGAGAGTTATTCAGTTCAAATGGGATGGCCGCTACCCGAAAAAGAAAAACTGGGCCCTGGCCAACGTCAATTGGCGCAACGAATGGGTACTCATTTTAGACGCGGATGAAAGGATAACCCAAGATCTTGGCAAAGAAATTAAAGAGAAAATCGCCAACCCTGACCATGATGGATATTTCATTAACCGCCGGTTTATATTCATGGGGCAGTGGATTCGTCATTGTGGCTATTATCCAAGCTGGAACCTAAGGCTCTTCAAGCACCAACTGGGCCGCTATGAAAAGGTGGACGTAGGTGATGCAGGCAGCGGCGACAATGAAGTCCATGAACATGTCGTCCTCAGGGGAACGGCCGGTTACCTTAAGAAGGACATGCTCCATTTTGCCTATCCGGATATTCACACATGGATCGAAAAACATAACCGTTATTCCAGTTGGGAGGCCGCCATTGAAGTCCAAGGGCAATGCCATCAGGAGAATATTCTTGGGGACAAGCAAAAAAGTCGGCGCAGGCTTCGCCTTTGGTCGCGGCATCTTCCTTTTCGTCCGGCTTTGAGGTTCTGTTACAGCTACTTTTTGCAACTTGGAATCTTGGATGGTATGGTAGGATGGCGTTTCTGCCGACTGCTGGCCATGTACGAGCGGATGATTGTCTTCAAAGTCAAGGAGAAGAAAACATATCCCCATAAAATCCACCTTATTCCCTAGGAACGATTTCTCCTGCCATCATATTTCACCTTATTTACATTCAACCATTACGTGATTCGACGCTGCATCCGACGCCTTCCATTTTTATTTGCCGCCCTTGCGGCTGTGCTTGCCTGGCCGGCCTATGAGAACGCGGCAGGCATATTGAGTGCCGAAAATGCATGTTGCCAGGCTCAAGCAATTATCGTCCTGGGCGGGGGCACGCCGGAAAGACAAATTAAAGCCATCGAACTATATAAACAGGGCGTGGCGCCATTGGTTATTTCCTCGGGTGATGGTGAGCCGGAAACTGCCATTTATATTTACTTGTATCAAGGTGTGCCGAAAAACGCACTGCTCTTGGAGACAAAATCCAAAAGTACATGGCACAACGCCAAATATACCGTTCCCATGCTTCGGGAGCGTGGCATTACCAATGTCATCCTTGTTACCTCCTGGTTTCACTCTAGAAGAGCCCAGTGGACTTTCCAACAGACCGCCCCGGAAATATCTTTCCATTCATGCCCCACTTACTGGGGAGTCAAACGTGACTTGTGGAAGCCCTGCGGCCTCAAAAGATACGTGGGCATGGAATTCATCAAGACCCCGTTATATTGGTTACGCGGTTGGCTAGGATTATAAACGCGATCAACGCCATATCCCATCTTGGGGATGAAAATATTGCTATTAAATCAGACTTTTCCCCCTGATACTGTTTCTACTGCACAGCACCTGTCCGACTTGGCTCGCTCCCTGCAATCTCACGGACATCAAATCACCGTCCTCACCAGCCGGCGCGCCTATGATTCTCCTGAGAAACTATTCCCCAAAGAAGAACAATGGCACGGCATCCAAATATACCGTGTCGCAGGCACCGGTTTGGGAAAGAGTGCCCGGTGGAAAAGAGCTTTGGACTTTGCCTCGTTTCTCACCGCCTGCACCTTGCGCGTTATATTCCTGCCGCGGCAGGATGCCATCATCGCCCTGACCAGTCCGCCACTCATTTCTGTCTTGGGGGCCGGGATGGCCCGTTTCTGGAGGGCCAAGTTTATTTATTGGGTCATGGACCTCAATCCTGATGAAGCGATCGCGGCGGGCTGGCTTCGCCCTGCCTCTGCAGCCGCCAAGTTTTTGGAGGCCCTCTCTCGTTTCAGCCTTAAATCCGCCCACCGAGTTGTGGCCCTGGATCGTTTCATGCGCGACCGCATTTTGGCCAAAGGCATCCCCACCGAGCGCGTAATCGTCATTCCTCCTTGGTCACATGACGATCAAGTTCACTTTGATCCCGCCGGCCGTGCCCAATTTCGCGCCCAGCACGGCTTGGACGATAAATTTGTGGTGATGTACTCGGGCAACCACAGCCCGTGTCATCCGCTCGATACTCTTCTGCAGGCCGCACTCAAAATCAACCAGCTTGGCGCCAACGATTCCGCATCTCAGTTCCTCAAGCGCATCCAATTTGTCTTTGTCGGCGGTGGCTCCGAATTCAAAAAAGTCCAGGCTTTTGCCCGAGAGCATCGTCTGGACAATATTACCTCTCTTCCTTACCAGCCCTTGGAGCGCCTCTCGGCCAGTTTATCCGCGGCTGATTTGCAGGTGGTGATCATGGGCGAGCCTTTTGTCGGGCTCGTCCATCCTTGCAAAATCTATAATTTGCTACGTCTCGGTTTGCCCATCCTTTACCTCGGCCCGGCCACCTCCCACATCACTGACCTTTACCAAGGCCCAGCGGCCAACCACCTTCCGCCCCTGCATCGCCTGGCCCACGGCGACGTGGACGGTCTCCTCAGTCTATTGCAGAAGCTGGCCTCCGCCCAGCCACAAGCGGCGGCCCCAACCGCCCTGCCGTCCGGCCCCGCGGTCTTCCAATCCCAGTCCTCCTGCCTCCAGCGCTTTCTGGCGCTGCTTTCCTGACGCGCCGCGCGTTTTTTGTCGCCTTCCCGCGCGCCCCGCCGGCGGCTTTGGGCCGGCTGCAACGACTCCATTCTTCTTGCGCTGAATATCCCGCTGATAACATTCGTCTTTTCGTTCAAACGGCGCTACTTTTGCAACACATGAAACGCCCTTATCACCTTCTTCTCGCCACCGGCGCGTTTGCGCTGGCTGTCCAACTTCACGCTGCCAACTGGCCCCAATGGCGCGGCCCGGAGTTCAACGGCAGCTCGCCCGAGCGCAACCTGCCCACCCAATGGAGCAAAACGAATAACGTCAAATGGGTGGCCGACCTGCCCGGCGTTTCTGCAGCCACGCCCGCAGTGTGGGACAACCACGTCTTCCTCACCGCGGCGGTACGTGCCACCCGCGAACTCATGGCCATCGCCGTGGATCGTCGCACCGGCAAGATCCTCTGGCAGCGCAAAGTCAGCGACGGCTTCGGCCAGGACAATCGCAGCACCTATGCCTCCCCCTCGCCGTTGACCGACGGCAAAACCGTCTGGTTCTTCTTTGGCAACGGCGAACTCGCCGCCTTCGATTTCAACGGCAACAAACTCTGGTCCCGCAACATCCAGCAGGACTACGGCGCTTTTGCCTTCTTGTGGACTTTTTCCAGCAGCCCGCTGCTCTACAACGGCCGGCTTTACCTCCAGGTCTTGCAGCGGGATGTCCCCGTCAACGGCCGCGGCCGCAGCGACGGCCCCAACGAATCCTATCTGCTGGCCCTTAACCCGGCCACCGGCAAAGAGCTGTGGCGCCACGTCCGCCCCAGCGAGGCGCGGGAAGAATCCCGCGAGGCCTTCAGCACGCCCATCCCCCACACCCACGCCGGCCGCACCGAGATTCTGATTGTGGGCGGCGACTGCATCAGCGGCCACGACCCCGCCACCGGCAAGGAGTTCTGGCGCTGGGGCACCTGGAATCCCCAACGCATCACCCACTGGCGGCTGGTTCCCTCCCCGGTGGCCGCAGAAGGGGTGGCCCTGGCCTGTGCGCCCAAGGGCGGGCCGGTGATCGCCGTCAAACTCGGCCGCAACGGCGTGCTCAGCGACAACGACATCGCCTGGCAAAGCACCGATCGCGCCGTGTCCACCGATGTCTCCACCCCCCTCTACTATCAGCGCCGTTTTTACGTCCTCAACAGTGATCGCCGCACCTTGAGTTGTATTGAGCCGCTCACCGGCAAAGTGCTCTGGACCGGCGATCTGGGCGGCCGCAGCAAAATCGAAGCCTCCCCCACCGGCGCCGACGGCAAAATCTATGTCATGAACCACACCGGCGAGGTCTTTGTCGTGGCCGCAGGCGACTCCTTCAACCCGCTCGCCACCATCCCCATGGGCGGGGAAGCGGAGGACCGCGACCTGCGTTCCTCCATCGTTCCCGCCTACGGCAACCTCTTCATCCGCACCGGCGCTAAATTATATTGCATCGGCAAATAGGCCGCCCCCCCGCAGCGCAAAGCTGCCCCCCGTGAAAAACCAAAGGCCCCGGTGACCGCCGGGGCCTTTTTGTTTTTCGCGATCTAACGCTTGACCGCCAGAATTACGATTTGATCTCCAGTTGCGAAAACGGATTGTTGCCAAAACCGCCAGCCTGCGCAGCCTGTGCAGCCGGCACAGAGGCTGGCGGCTCCCCACGTGCGCCTGGCGCAGCACCGGCGGGACGCTCGGCCGCCGCAGCTTTCGGGCTGCCACCCGGCGGCCCGCCCGCGGGTTGGGCCTCGGCCTCATCCGGGTGTTTCGCCCGCTTGTTCTTGGGCAGGGGACTGATCGTCACATGCACATTCCGCCCCGCCAGCTTGGGCGTATAATCAGCCTGTCCCCACGGCCGCAGCTCCTGCACAAACTTGTCCACCTGCTGCATGCCGATCTCCTGGTGGGCCATCTCCCGCCCGCGAAAGCGCAGCGTCACCTTCACCTTCATATCGTCACACAGGAAATCAATCGCATGGCGCAGCTTGACCTTGAAATCGTGCGGGTCAATCGTCGCGCTGAGCTGCACCTCCTTCATCTTGTTCGCATGCTGGTGTTTCCGCTGCTCCTTCTCCTTCTTCTCCTGCTCGTAGCGGTATTTGCCATAATCCACCAGCCGGCAGACGGGAGGATTCGCATTGGGCGAGATCTCCACCAAATCCACCCCGCGCTCGCGCGCCATGCGGAGGGCATCACCCAGGGGAAAAACACCCAACTGTTTATTGTCGTCGCCAATCACCCGGACTTCGCGGGCACGGATTTTGCCATTGATCCTGATGAAGGAATGCGACGACCCGGAAGAATGATGAGGGCGTGGCTGGCTCAAGCGGCCCTCACCAATAAGAAGTTGTTCATAGTTTCTCTCAAGGCAGCATTACGATCTGCCGGCCGCCACCCGGCGGCCCTCATCACGCATCAAATTGCCATCCGCCTGCCTCACAGGCAAGCAGAAAAATGCGCCCGCCCCGCCAAATCGCCACCCACCGCCGCCCCGCCAAATCTCAGGGCAGGGCAGGGGACCCCCTCCTCTCATAAACGCCCAAACAGCCACCAAACATGCAGCTTCGCCCAACCTGGTGCCGGCCAGATGGAATGAACGGAAAGCCGCCCCCCAGGGGCCTTCCCGCTGCGTGAAAATGCACCGTGCTCAATTCCTCGTGCGCCTTTTTGAGGTTTGCAATGCCGGGGGGATTGGGTTAGGTTTGTCACCGTAAAAATAAACTCAGCGATAACAATATGACCTCGCCAACGACTTTTTGCTCGGGACATGGCACTTCGCGCCGTAGTTTTCTCAAGACCACCGTGGTCGGCGCCGGCCTGGCGGCCAGCGCACCCCTCTGGTTGAAGGCGGCAGACCCCAAACCCATCACCGTCAAGTCCCATGCCGACCTGGTCACCATCGGCAACACGGGCGTGAAGGTTTCCTTCCTGGCCCAGGGCACCGGCTACAACGGTGGCGCGCGCATGTCCGATCACACCCGCATGGGCAAGGACGCTTTCGACCGCCTCCTCCGCTATGACCTCGACCACGGCATCAGTTTCATTGACACGGCCGACCTCTACGGCACCCACACCTACATCCGCGACACCATCCGCCGCCTGCCCCGCGACAAGTACGCCCTCCTCACCAAAATCTGGCCCCGCACCGAGTACTGGAACCTCGCCAGTGGCGGCGCTGTCCAGGAAGTGGACCGCTTCCGCAAGGAGCTGGGCACCGACTACCTCGACGTCTGCCTCATCCACTGCCTCCTCAACGACAAGTGGGTGCAGGAATACGCGCGCATCCGTGACGAGCTGGCCGAACTGAAACAAAAAAAGGTGGTCCGGGCTGTGGGCGTCTCGTGCCATCATTTCGGCGCCCTCAAAATCGCCGCCAGCGATCCCTGGGTGGACGTCATCTTTGCCCGCATCAACCACAAAGGCAGCGTTATGGATGCCTCGGTGGAGGAAGTCGCCCCCGTCCTCAAACAGGCCCGCGCCAATGGCAAGTTTGTCGTCGGCATGAAGATCTACGGCGCCGGCCAGTTCACCAAGGGCGAGGACAAGGACGCCTCCCTGCGTTACGTCATCCAAAACGCGCTGGTGGACGCCATGACCCTCGGCATGCGCAAAACCGAGGAAACCGACGAAACCATCACCCGGCTGAATGCCGTTTTGAAGTCCTGAGCAGGCGTGGGAGCGTGCGTGACGGGCGGCCCTCGGCAGCGAGGCCGCCCGTTTTTTTCACAAACCACTGGCCAGACGCCAATGCCTGCAGGCATATTACTCCCCGGCAGCCCGCGGGCTGCCATCCAGCAATGCAGCGAACCATGACCATCCAAAGTTCCCTGCCTTCGCCGGAGGAGTTCCGGCGGCAGATGGAAGAAATGTTGCGACGGGCCTTCCCCGGCGGCCCTCCCACCGCCGGCGCGCCGGAGGCTGAACCGGAGGCCGGCGGCGCTGCCGCCGCCGAGCAGGCGGCGAGTGAATTTAATTTCACCCTCAAACCGCGCGAGGTGAAGGCCTACCTGGACCGCTTCGTCATCAAACAGGACGAGGCCAAAAAGGTCCTCAGCGTGGCGCTCTGCGATCACTACAACCACGTGCGGCTCGCCCTGCAGGGACGCGCCCACCCCAACTACACCAAGCAGAACATCATCCTCCTCGGCCCCACAGGCGTCGGCAAAACTTATCTCATCCGCTGCGCCGCCGAGCTGATCGGCGTCCCCTTCGTCAAGGCCGATGCCACCAAATTCTCGGAAACCGGCTACGTCGGCGGCGATGTGGAGGACATGGTCCGCGAGCTCCTCCGCCGGGCCGATGGCGATGTCCGCCGCGCCCAGTATGGCATCATTTACATTGATGAAATTGATAAAATTGCCAGCGTCCCCACCGCCACCGGCCGCGATGTCAGCGGCCGCGGCGTCCAGACCAACTTGCTCAAGCTGATGGAGGAAACCGAAGTCCCCGCCCGCTCCCCCCAGGACATCGCCGGCCAAATCCAGGCCATGATGGAGCTGACCCGCCATGGCCGGCGCTCCGCCAGCACCATCAACACCAAACACATCCTCTTCATCGTCAGCGGCGCCTTTCCCGGACTTGACACCATCATCAAACGCCGGCTGCGCGAGGCCACCATCGGCTTTGCCGCCGGCGTGGCCGTCAAGGACGAAGACCCCTTCACCCAGGTCACCACGCGCGATTTTGTGGAGTACGGCTTCGAGCCCGAGTTCATCGGCCGCCTCCCCGTCCGCGTCGTCTGCCAGCCCCTCGAGGTGGAGGACCTGTTCAACATCTTGAAAAACTCCGAAGGCAGTATCATCCGCCAGTACGAACAGGACTTCGGCGCCTACGGCATCGAAGTGCTCTTTCAGGAGGATGGCCTCCGCCGCATCGCCGAGCTGGCGGCCGAGGAAAAAACCGGCGCGCGCGGCCTGATGACCGTCTGCGAGCGGACCTTCCGCAATTTCAAATTCGAGCTGCCCTCCCTCCCCATCAGGCGGCTGGTGGTCACCCGCGAGCTCGTGGACCACCCCGTCGTGGACCCCGAACTCCTCGCCCGCGCCCAGGCGGAGCAGGAGCACGCCATGCTCCGCCAGGTGGTCCAGGAATTCGCCCGGCGATTCCAGGAAAGTTTCAAGATGACCCTGGAGTTTACCCCCGCGGCGATCGAGGCGCTCATTGCTGAGGCGCGCGCGCAAAACGTCCCCGTCCGCGACCTCTGCGCCACCAAATTCAAGGATTTTCAATTCGGCCTCAAACTCATCGCCACCAACACCGGCCAGACCCGCTTCACCCTGGACGTGCCCGAAATCAAGGACCCCCAGAAAACCTTGAGCGATTGGGTGGTGGCCAGTTATCGCCAAACCACGGGCGAGAGCACCCCTCCGCCCGACCAGCCGGCGCCCCAGACATGACCTCAGAACTGCACTCCCTGGCTGAAATCCTGCGCCGCCTCGGGTGTCCACCCGACAAGTCCCCCGAGATGGCCGCACATCTGGACCGGCGGGCAGCCCAGTTGGCGGCCCAGACGGGCCACAGCAAGGCCGAGGCGCTCGCCCATTTGCTCAAATTAATGCAACAAGGTTGGGCCGCCCAGCAACGCGGCCCGGAGGTGACGGAGCCATGATTCAACCCTGGCCGGTGCAACATTCCAAATTCCTGGGCAACTTCCGCGTGTTCAACCTCCACGCCGAAACCAAAACCTCCCCGCTCGATGGCCGTGAGCACGAGTTTATCGTCCTGCAATGCCCGGACTGGGTCAACGTCGTGGCCGTCACGCCCGACGACCAGATCCTCCTGGTCGAGCAATTCCGCCACGGCTCCAAAACCATCGAATGGGAAATCCCCGGCGGCGTCATGGACCCTTCCGACAGCTCCCCGCTGGCCGCGGGCCTGCGCGAGCTGCGCGAGGAAACAGGCTACGAAGGCGAGCAGGCCCGCATCATTGGGCAGGTCTTCCCCAATCCCGCCATCATGACCAACACCTGCCACACCATCCTGGTGGAGCGCTGCCATCCCCGGCATCCCACCCGCTTCGATCCCTGCGAAGACCTGCGCACCCACCTCGTGCCCGTCGCGGAAATCCCCGCCCTCGTGGCGGCCGGACGCATCCGCCATTCCCTCGTGGTGGCGGCCCTCTTTCATTATGAATTGTACCGCCGCGGCCAGGCCGGGCCCCATTGACCTCTCCCCGGCGCAAGCGGAATAATCTTTTCCCAGATGCTCCACGCCATAATTCAAAGGTAACCAACATGCGAGTCACCAATCTCAATCCCGACACCGCCATCGGCGCCAGCGCCTGGCTCGTGGAAATCGAAGGCCACCGCCTCCTGATGGACGCCGGCATCCACCCCAAACGCGACGGCCGCGAGGCCCTCCCCATGTTTGATCAAGTCAAGGGCCTGGAAGTGGACGCCATCGCCATCAGTCATTGCCACCATGATCACGTTGGGGCCCTCCCCGTGGCCTTGCGCTACTGGCCCAAGGCCCACGTCCTGCTCACCGAGCTGAGCTATTTCCTCGCCGGGCGCGTCTTGCACAACTCCGTCAACGTCATGAAACGCCAGCGCGACGAGCTTGGCATCAAGGATTACCCCCTTTATTCCCACGATGAGGTGGACGAAATCGAACCCTTGTTTCAGGGATTCCGTTACAACCGCGAAATCGAATGGGCCGCCTTTCATAAAATGCGCAGCGGTTTTGCCTCCCCCACCCTGGAGTTCTTCGACGCCGGCCATGCCCTGGGGGCCGCCGGCATGCTGGTCCGCGGCAAACAGGAAAGCCTCTTTTATACCGGCGATGTGGCCTTCCACGATCAAACCATCCTCCGCGGCGCGCGTTTTGAAGATGTGCAGGCCGAAGTCCTGATCCTCGAAACCACCCGCGGCGGACGGAAGACGCCTCCCGGCTACAGCCGCGCCGCGGAAGTGGAGCGTTTCACCCAGGCGCTCGTGGAGGCCCTCAAACGCAAGGCCGCCATCTTGATCCCCACCTTCGCCCTCGGGCGCACCCAGGAAATGCTGGCCCTCCTGGCCCTCCTCATGCGCAGTGGCCGGCTCAAACCGCAGCCCGTGTACATCGGCGGCCTGGGCCGGGTCTTCACGGAAATCTATGACCTCCAGGCGCGCCGCACCCATCGCCAGCACGCCAACCTCCTGCTCCACGAGGCCCTGAATCTCGTCGTGCTGGACTCCCAGCAGGCCCGCGATATGCGCCTGAGCGGCGGCCGTTTGTTCGTGCTCACCTCCGGCATGATGAACGAAGGCACCGCCTCCCATGACCTCGCCCTGCGCATGATCGGCGATGAACGCCAGGCCATCTTCTTCGTCGGCTACGCGGACCCCGACACCCCGGCCGGCCGCCTCAAGGCCTCACGCCCCGGCGACAAATTCCTCTTCTCCGCCTCCGGCGGCGAAGTTACCCACCGCTGCCAGGTCCTCGACTTTGACCTCACCGCCCACGCCGAACGCGAGGATTTGTTGGACTTTGTTGGCCAGGTGTCCCCCCGGGTCGTCATCCTCGCCCACGGCGATGACGCCGCCCGCCACTGGTTTGCTGCGCAAATTGCCCGCCGTCACCCCAAAATCAAGGTCCTCCAGCCCGGCCCCGGCGAGACCGTGCAGGTGTAAGCCGCGCCCCGCGCTGGCCCCGTCGGCACTTCCTTGCCGGAAAGCGCGCCCCCGTGCATCACGCCAACCATGCCGCGGCCGGACGGGAGAAAAATTCCTCCAGCTCAAGGCTCCGGCGCCGATCACCCACGCCACCGGCTTGGGTTACCGCCTCCTAAAGGCGGTTAATCCACTGATTTTGTTCCGCCCGCTTTTAATTTTGATGGCCCAACCTTGGCCGCCGTGGCTGACGACAAAATCCACTTCCTCCGCGCCATCCCGGCAGGCGCAACCCCACCGGCGCATCAGCCCAACACCGGACACCTCGCGCCTGGAATGCCCTCGGCACGGCTGCAAGGCGGTGTGGAAAGCATCTGGCCAGCCCCTCAAACCGGCGGCAGGGTTTGATTGGCCACCCCTTTCTCGGTTTGTTGTTTCCGGAAGTTCTCGTAGGCCGCGCGGAATTCCGGATACTTGTTGCCCAGCATCGCCGTGGCCAGCAACGCCGCGTTGATGGCCCCGGGTTTGCCAATCGCCAGCGTGCCCACCGGCACACCGCCCGGCATCTGCACCATGCTCAGCAGCGAATCCAGCCCCTTGAGCGAGGCCGACTCCATCGGCACCCCCAGCACCGGCAAACACGTCTTGGCGGCGGTGACGCCCGCCAGATGCGCCGCCCCGCCCGCCGCGGCAATGATGATCTCCAGCCCCCGCGCAGCGGCGGTGGAGGCATACTCAAACAGCACATCCGGCGTGCGATGGGCGCTGATGACCCGGGCTTCGCACGGCACGCCCAGCGCCTGCAATTGCTTCACCGTGTGTTGCATCACTTCCCAGTCGGACTGGCTGCCCATGATGACACCTACCAGGGGTTTTCGCGGCTCGCTCATAGTTGATTATGCTTAATGTGTTTTCAGTTGTCTGTTCTCGCCTGCAAATGGCGGTGCAGAATTAAGCCCCGCCCGTCCTTTTTGGCAACTAAATCCGGCAGAATTCCATGCCCCCTCCGCGCCCCCCCTAAACGTGCGGAATGACCAGCACAGGACAGCGCGCTTTGCGCACAATTTTCTCGGCCGTCCGCCCAAACAACGCTTGCGTAAGCCGTCCCCCGCCTTCCCGGCCCACCACGATTAAATCCACCCCGCGCTCCGCCGCCAGCGTCAGGACTTTCTCCGCCGCCTGCCCAATCCGCAGCTCCACCTTCAAATGACGCCCCGGCGAAAGCCGCGAGAGGTACGCCGACTTGATTTTCGCATGGATGTCATGCTGGGCCTTCGCGTCCACGTGATCCACCTCGTAGATGTATGACTTCCAAAACTGGGCATCCGTCTCCGGAATCACATGCAGCAGGGTGAACTGCGTCTCCGGCGACAACTCCGCCAGCCGCAGTGCCGTCTCAAAAGCATGATCCGCCCCCGGCGAAAAATCGGTGCAGAACAGGATGTGACGGAAAATCGGCGCGGCGGCGGTGGGGGCGGTGCTGTTCATAGGCCTGCCCAATTATTCTACTGCAGCAGCGACGGCAAAAAAAGCACCAAATGCGGAAACATCACCATCAGGGCCGCCACCACCACCAGGCACAGGAGAAAGGGCAGGGCGCCCTTGAAGATCAAGGGCAGGGGCACATCGCGCGCCATCCCGCTCACCACATAGGCGTTGACCCCCACCGGCGGCGTGATCACCCCCATCTGGGTCACCAGCACAATGATCACCCCAAACCAGATCAAATCAAAGTTCAGCGCCACCACCACCGGATAAAAAATGGGGATCGTCAGCAGATTTAACGCCAGGGCATCCACAAAGCAGCCCGCCACCAGATAAAATAAAATTATGGCCGCCATGATCCCCCACGGCGGCAAGGGCAGATGCCCTATCCATTCCGCCAGCGCCGCCGGCGTGTGCGTCACCGCCAGAAAACGCCCAAATATCAGCGCCCCCGCCACAATCACAATCACCATGCAGGAGGTCCGGATGGTTTCCCACAGGCATTGCTTCAGGGCCCCCCACGTCAGCCGCTTCTTGAACCACCCCACCCCCAGCGTCGCCGCGGCCCCGATGGCGGCCGCCTCCGTGGCCGTGCAATAACCGGCAAACATGCTCCCCATCACCGCCACAAAAATCACCAACGTCTCCAAAATGTCTTTCAGCGAAACCAGCCGCTCCCGCCACGAAAAAGTCTCCCCCGCCGGCCCCATCTCGGGGCGATGACGACATACCAGGGAAATCGCCACGCAAAAAAGGATGGCCGTCACAATCCCCGGCGCCACGCCCGCAATGAACAGTTTGCCAATGGATTGCTGCGTCAGAATCGCATACACAATGAACACAATGCTCGGCGGGATCATCATCCCCAGCGAACCCCCCGCCGCCACGCAGCCGGTTGCCAGCTCCATGCTGTACTTGTAACGCCGCATCTCCGGCAGCGCCACTGCCGCCATCGTGGCCGCCGTGGCCGGCCCGCTCCCGCAAATCGCCCCAAAAGCCGCGCAGGCCCCCACCGTGGACATCGCCAGCCCCCCCCGCCAATGCCCCAGCCAGCGGTAGGCCGCATGAAACAACCCCTGGCTGATGCCCGTGTGAAAGGCCACCTGGCCCATCAAAATGAACAGCGGAATGGTGCTTAGATCGTACTTGGACAGCGTGCCGAAAAACTCCGCCGCCGCCATGTTCATCGCCGCCTCCGGACTCGTCATGACCGCGAATCCCACCACCCCGGCCACCGCCATCGCCAGGCCCACTGGCATGCTGGAAATCAGCAGCACCAACAACAAACCTATGCCCAGCAGGCTGATCTCCGTGGGACTCATGGTTTCAACAACGATTGGCCGGGATGAAAGATGTGGTAGATCTTGATCCCCACAATGACCCAGCAGCAGAACGCCATCACATACGGCAGCCAGAACAACGGCAGTTGCACCGTCTGGCTCACCTGCCCCGTGGTGTATAGGGTCTGACCATACCGCGCCAGATACCACCCCAGCAGCACAAAAAACGCCGCCAGCACCAGCCGCAATAACGTGTCCGCCGCAATCCGCCCCCGCCGGCCCAGTTTCAGGAAAAAGTATTCCACCGCCACATGCCCCTTGATGGCGGTGGTGTAGGGCAGGGCGCATATCATCGCCAGCGCGCACAGCAGCCCGATCATGTCCACCGTCCCCTTGATCGGCGCATTGAATACCGCCCGCAGCACCACCTCCGCGCAGGTCAACGCCACCATCACCAGCAACGACAGACCAGATACGGCCGCCAGCGCCAGCACCACCCCGCGCAACAGCCGCGTGAGCCAGCCCCCCACCTTCTCCGCCATCGGGTGACGCTCCCGCGGCCTCGGATGAATCTCGCTCCCCATCACTGGCCCAGCCGTTTCTGCAGCTCGGCCACCAGCTCGTCCCCCGGCAGGTTGCGGCTCTTGGCCCGCTTGATGTAATCGTTGAGGACGGTCTTCACCGCTTCACGCATCCGCTGGACCTCCCCCGGCGGCAGCTCGATGAACTCCTTTTTCAGGCCCGCCACAAATTCCCGGCCCTCGCGGTCCGCGGCGTCCCACGCCGCCCCATGTTTGACCACGTATTCCTGGCTGACCTCCGTAAAAATCTTCTGCAAATCCGCCGGCAGTTTCTGCCATTTGCTCTGATTCATCACCACGAACATGGCCGTCGTGTAGCCAATCTTCGAGGTGTCCACCACATATTGAATGACCTCCCCCTGCTTCCACCCCTTGAGGGTTTCCATCGGACAGAAAGTGGCGTCCACCACCCCCTTTTGCAGCGCCTCGTACGTCTCCGGTTGCGGCAGCGCCACTGGCGTGCCCCCCAGGCTCTCCACAATCATCGCCGACAGGCCCGTCGCCCGCACTTTCAATCCCTTGAAATCCTCCAGCCGCCGCACCGGTTTCTTCGACGCCAGAATCCCCGGCCCGTGCGCATGAATGTACAGCACCTTCACCCCGCCCACCTCCGCCGGATTAAACTTCGCCAGCATCTCGTTGGCCAGCCGCGTGGCCGTGGCCCCATCGGGATAACCCAGCGGCAAATCCAGCGCCTCCAGCAGCGGAAAACGCCCGCGCGTATAAGCAAAACAGCTCATCCCCAAATCCGATATGCCTTTTTCCACCCCCTCATAGCATTGCGGCGCGGGGGTCAGGGCGCCCCCCGGCACCACGTTGATCTTCACCCGCCCGCCGCTCCGCTTTTCAATCTCCGCCGCCCAGGCCATCGCCGTTTGCGCCTGCACATGTGTCGGCGGAAAAAACACGCTGTAGCTCAGCGTGATCACCTCGCCCTTCGCCGGCGCCGGCGCCTCCTCCTTCTTCCCGCAACCCGGAGCGCTCAATCCCAACACCACGGCCAGCCACAACCCGCCGCTTTGCCACCAATGGATGGTTTTCATAGGATTCATTGATTGCTTGTTGCACCGGCGCGCACCTCGTCAAAACTCGTGTGGCCCGGTTATGGATTTATCTAATTTTTAAGTTGAGTCTGGCAAGGCAAAACCCCCCAGGCAGCTCACCAATTAAATTATTAAAAACAATCAATTAGCAACACTGTTGAACAACCAGACCACCTCCTCCCACACCGCGCCCCCTCCTCTCATCCCCAAATCCTGGATTGCATTCGCTCGCCGCCCCGCTTACTCTGTCGCCGCGGTTC
Source organism: Verrucomicrobiia bacterium (assembly GCA_026414565.1). Classification (NCBI taxonomy): domain Bacteria; kingdom Pseudomonadati; phylum Verrucomicrobiota; class Verrucomicrobiia; species Verrucomicrobiia bacterium. The sequence continues at coordinate 68,008 of JAOAIT010000048.1, read as the reverse complement.
AACCCCAACACCATCTTTTTATGTACAAAATCATTGGCGCTGACGGCAAGGAATACGGCCCGGTGTCCGCCGAGGAGATTAAACAATGGATCCGCGAGGGCCGGGCGGTGGCCACCACCAGGGCCCAGGCGGTGGGAGCGGCCGATTGGAGAAACTTATGCGATTTTCCCGAGTTTGCCGGCTGCTTTGCGGATGCCGCCACCCCTCCCTCTGCGCCCGCACCCCTGCCTCCTCCGGGCGCGGCGCCGACGACCGCTCCCGCCATGGTGGACCCGGAGCAGGAGGCGGCGGCCATCATCGCCCGTGGCCTTCACTTCTCCATCGGCGACTGCTTAAGCGCCGGCTGGCGCCTGGTCACCTCTGATTTCTGGCCCGTGGTGGGCGTCTCGGCCCTGATTATGGTCATCATGACCGCCACCAACATGGCCTGGGTGGGCCTCTTGCTCATCGGCCCCTTGTTGGGCGGCTTGTTTCACTATTTCCTGAAAAAAGTCCGGGGGCAACCAGCCGTGCTCGGCGATGCCTTTGCCGGCTTTACCATGGCCTTTTTGCAGCTTTTCCTCCTTTATCTCATTTCCTCCCTCTTCATCACGCTGGGATTATTGTTATGCCTCATCCCGGGCATCTACCTCATGGTTGCTTATTACTTTGTTTATCCCCTCATGATCGATCGCCGCCTGGATTTCTGGCCGGCCATGGAAATCAGCCGCCGCGTGGTCAACAAAATCTGGTGGCAGGTCCTGGGCCTTGCCCTCGTGCTCGCGCTCGTCAACCTCCTCGGCGTGCTGGCGCTGTGCGTGGGCGTTTTTATCAGTTTCCCCGTGACCGTTGCGGCGATAACTTATGCCTATGAGGCTATTTTCAACGGGCGACAACCCCCCGCCGCCTGAACCGGCGCAGGCGTGGGGTATGGCGGCGGCCAATCTCTTCCTCTGGCCGGGACTGGGAACCATCCTGGCGCGGCGCAAAAGCGGTCTGGTGCAAATGGGAATTTCCGGAGGCGGCCTCATCATGGCCTTGGTGGGGCTGGTGGGGTTCTACGGGCGCTGGTTCACCACCACCGAATTCCCCGGCTGGCGCGATCGCTACATCCTCCTCTTCCTCGTCGGCCTGGCGCTCTTCATCCTCACCTGGCTTTGGGCTTTGGTCAGCAGCATTCAGTTGATTCGCGCCGCACGCAGCCGCGAAAACCATCCTCCCGCCGCCTCTCCGCCCCCGCCGCTGAACCCCTCCGGACGGTGACCCGCCCCAAGTTTTACCCGCGGCTCTCCTGCATTATGTTATGTCCATGAATGCCTTGCTCCCGCACGAAATCGAACAGTCCCTGGCCGCGCTCAAACACTGGCAGATCCAGCCCGCCCTCATCCGCCGCCAATACGCCTTCCGCGATTTCCCCACCGCCATGACCTTTGTCAATCGCGTGGCCGAACTGGCAGAAAAGGCCTGGCATCACCCGGACATTGACATTCGCTGGAACAAGGTGGTGTTGTCCTTCACCACCCATGAGGCCGGAGGCTTGACCCGCAAAGATTTCGACCTCGCTGCCGCCTGCGACAGCCTGGCCCAAACTCTGCCCGGCCCGGCCAATGCCGGAACGTGAAACGCCGCTCCCCACCTCGCCCCACCTTGGAAGCCCAACAGGCCTTCAAGCGGGCCTTTGGCTATCGGGCCGCCTTCACCGTCTCTGCGCCCGCCGTCGTCGAGCTCCTCGGACACCATGCCGAACCCCACGAAGGACTCGCCCTCATGGCCGCCATCGGACGCTATGTCCAAATGGCCGCCTCCCCCCGCACCGACGGCAAAATCGAGCTGGCCTGCGCAGGACAGGCGGCCTCCGACTGTTTCTGGCTGAGTGACATCCAGTTCAATCCCGCCCACCCATGGGCCGACCCCATCAAGGCCGTCCTCATGGAGCTGCGCCGTCACGGCGTCCCCTTCCGCGGCTTCAATCTGGCGGTGTATGACGCCATCCCCCCCCAATCGGGGTTGGGTGAACAGGCCGCGTGGCAGGCGGCCACCGCCCTCCTCGTCCGCAAACTGTATCCCTACCGCCTTACCGATACCGGCTGCCTCAATCGTCCCCCGCCCAGAGACCGTTATGGCCAGGTGGCCCCGCCCGCCAAACCGGAGCGGCTGATCCTGGCCCAAATGACCCATCGGGCCAGCCGCCGCCTCCCCGCCGCCACCTCCAGCGTGGTGGAGCATTACGCCACCTTTTGCGGGCGCGCCTATCATGCCTTGAGCGTGGACTGTCGCCATCAATCAGTGGAGCCGCTCCCCTTGCTCGGGCAGGCGGTCCTCGTGGTTTGTCCCTCCGGCGTAATTGGCGACACCACCGCCCCCGCCTTCCAGGCCTGTCAGGCCGACGGGCGCGCCGCCGCCCAAAAACTCCAGGCCCGCAGCCTCCGCTCGGTGGACTTGAGCCTCCTCCGCGCCGGACGCATGCGCTTGAGTGACCGTGAATATGCCTGCGCCTATCACCTCGTGGGCGAAACCGCCCGCGTGGTGTTCGCCGAGCGCGCCCTGCGCGAAGGCGATTTCCTCCAATTCGGACAATACCTCACCCAAAGCCACGAAAGCGCGCGCGATTTCATGCAAATCTCCTGCCCCGAAGCGGACTGGCTGGTGGCGCAAGCCCTCGAACAACCCGGTTGCCTGGGCGCCCGCCTCGCCGGTCCCGGTTTCGGCGGCGCCACCGTCAACCTCGTCACCTGGAACCAGTACGAGGCCTTCGTCAAAAAAATGGCCGTGCTTTACGAACGCCACACCGGCCGCCGCATCCAACCCCTGGCCTGCCCCGTGGTGGATGGAGTGGAATAAGCCGCCCGCTCGCAGCCCCGCACCTCAATTCTCCACCGCTTCCTTGGCCAGGGAAAGACGCCGGCGCTCCGGCCATTCCACCAGGCCCAGCACCAGCCCGGCGCCGATGACCAGCACCCCCCAGAGCTGTCCCCAGTGCAGTGGTTCACCCAGGGCATAAGCGGCCATCGGCACCCCCGCCAGCGGCTGCACAAAGATCGTCAGCACCACCAGGCTCACCGGCGTCTCTTTGATGACCCACAACCACGCCGTATAGCCCAGCACAGTGCAAACGATCGCCATAAAACCCAGCCCGGCCCACGCCTGCCACGGCAAACTCTGCGCGGCGCGCCACGTCTCCCCGCCATCATAAAGCAGATTGGCACACGTCCCCGCCAGCAACGCCGTGGCCAGAATGCGCGCACTGCCGGCGCGCTGCGCCACCGGCTTGCCCAAAATGCTATAACCGCTCTCACACACAAAGCTCGACATGAAGATCAGATTCGCCGTCAAACTGGTCCATTGAAACTCCGGCCGCCACACCCCGTTGAGCAGGCCCACGCCCGTCATCCCCAGCACAAATCCAGCCCACCGGCGCCACGGGATCACCTCCTTGAGTATCAGCGCCGCCAGCAGCGAGGTGACCAGCGGCTCCAGCGCCATGAGCACGGCGCTATTCCCGGCTCCGCCCAGCGCGTTGCCCAGCACTTGCAGGCGCTGTCCGGCACAAAATACCAGCAGGCCCATCAACCCCGCCCGCAGCCAGTCCCACCCCTGCAGCGCCGGTCCGGGCAGCCAGCGCCACAATGGCGCCAAAACCACTGTCGCCAGCAGGAACCGCAGCGTCACAATGCTCCCCGGCTCCAGCCACTGGCCCAACGCCTTGTTGATGGGCAGCGTCGCCGCCCAGCAGACGTTGAACACCACCATGATCAACAAATGACTCCACCGCATATCGCACTCGCGCTACCTTGGCCATGCGCCCGCCTTTGGCAAGGGCAAAGCACGGAAGCTTCCTCCCCCCCCGGCCTGCCGCCCTACCATCAGCAACCAGCGCTTGCTCAATCCCCCGTCCGGCCTGGCTTGCACCCGCCGGAGCTTTGGATTATCATAAAGGCGTTACCACCGCCCATCGGGGCGTGGCGCATGGACGACTCCTATGGCGAAAGATTATTACGTCATTCTGGGCGTCGAACCGGACGCAGGACAGGAGGAAATTCGCAGTGCCTTTCGGCGGCGTGCCCTGGAAACCCATCCCGATCGCTTTGGCGCGGACGCAGAACCTTTTATTGAAGTCCAGGAGGCCTACCGCGTCCTCAGCAATGAACGTTTGCGCGCTGCTTACGATGCCGCCCGCCGCCGGCGCCGCCAGCAGCGCCAGTCCGCCGCTGAGCCTTTGCGCCAGCCCCGGCGCGCCGAGCCTTTGCGGGCCACCGACGACGAAGGCATCAACTTGGGCGAGGCCTCCCTCACCCAGTCTTTTCAAACCTACCGTCCCTCCTTTGAAGACGTGGTGGGCCGGCTCTGGACCAACTTCTACGGCGCCGAACATCCCAAAGCCGAGCACGTGGAGGAACTAATCGTTGATATCCCCATCACCCCCGCCCAAGCCCGCTGGGGCGGCCACGTCCGCCTCCTCATCCCCGCCCAGCACGTCTGTCCCACCTGCGAGGGCGAACGGCACATCGGCGGATACCCCTGTTTCCGCTGCGGGGGCTTGGGAGTGGTGGTCCGGGAAACGCCCGTGGAGGTCTCCTATCCTCCCCAGGTGGTTAATCATTACCTCGCCCACCTCCCCTTGGAACCCCTGGGCATCACCAACCTTTACCTCACCGTCCGCTTCTGTGTGACGGACCACCCCGACGAATAACCCCGCCGCCCGTGGGGCAGGGGAGGCTTACCTCTTGACCCGTTGCTCCAGGCGCTGAATCGCCTGGTTCACCCACCGGTTGTCATTCGTGTTCTGCACCGACCGGTAGGATTTCAAAGCCGCCTCGTAATTGCCCTCCTGCTCGTATATCCGGGCCACCTGCATCCGGGCCCAGTCCGCCCGCTGCGGATTGGCGTGGATGAGCAGCTCATAGCTGCGGATTACCTTTTCTGTCTCATTGTTCGCCCGAAACGCCCCCACGCACAGGTTGATAATCCCATCCAGACTGACCGGCGATCGCCGGTCCTCCTCCGCCACGTCCAGGTTGGGCCAGAGATAACCCTCGGCAATCCGCGCCGCCAGCCAGTTGTTCTGGGCGTCATTCCAACAATACTGCATGGCCTGCATGATCATGCTCAACCCCACCCGCTTGTGGCGCAGATTCGCGCTGGCCAGCAGCCGTTTGGCCACGTACAACTGCTCCCCAATCACCTGGTACATCGCCGAATAGCTCTTGGCTTCATTGAGCTTCTTCCGGTGCTCCATCGCCAGCGCCATCTGCGCCTGCTGCAAACTGTTGTTGCTCACCAGCGGCGTGGCGGGCGCCGCGGCCGCAAACGCCCGCTGAAAATCCCACAAGTCGGCCGTGATCGGCTCCAGCTCCTTTTCCAGCGCCGGTATCTTCTTCAGCTCCTCCCGCCACCCGGGCAGATTCTCCTGCAAATACGCAATCCGCCGCACCTGGTTGGACAGATTCTCCGCCAGCCGGTTGGCGTTGGTGGCCGCCGCCGTCATCGCTTCCATCACCTGCTTCTCCAGGTTGGCCACCAGATTGGTGCGCATCGCGATTTCCTCCACCGCTTCGCCCACCCGGTTTTCCATCCGCAAAATGGCCGATTTCCGCTTCAAATATTCATCCCGCAGCGTGTCAAAATCTTTGCCGGTCCGTTTGCCCTTTTGGGGCAGGACTTTCTTTTCTTCGCGCGGCTCGACCTTGGCCATCTCGGCCTTGGAGGGGAAGGGAAATTCCACCGTGAAACTGCTGCGACCGCTCTGTTGCTTGAGATAACGATCCACAGCCCAGCGGGCCTTCCAGGAGGCAAGCGCATTCCCCATAAGCAACCAGCCTCCCACCCCAAGGACGACCAGGGCCAGCCCCACCCCAAGGCCCAGCTTCAAACGGCGGTTGCCGCCTGTGCCGGCGGTAGTTGTGTCATTCATAATCGGCATGATAAGTGCGCCATCCGGCTCAACGTCAATTCCAACCACCGTTTTAGACGAGAACAGCCACCTAAAAGTTACAAGGCGCCCCCCGGTTTTTCCGCCCCGGGCCGGGCTTCCGCCCAGGCGAATCATCGCCCCAGCCCATGCCCACCGCCAATACCGGACGCATCCGAAAAGTGCCTGTCCGGCCTAAGCAGGCTGGATAAACAAGATTTGCCAGCATAAACGGGTTTGGGCATCCTCCCGCCATGACTTTTCCCAACCGCAAGACAATGGGCCGCCTGACTCGCCGGCGTCAATTCTTGGGCTTGTTGTTGCTCGCGCTGCCTGGCGCATGGCTCACCTTGGCGGGGGGCCTTTCCCACGCCCAGGAAACGCCCGATTTCCGCCGCACCGAGGATGTCATCTACGGACGCAAACACGGAGTTTCCCTCACCCTGGATGTTTTTGAACCCGCCCGCACCAATGGCTGCGGCATCTTGTTCATCGTCAGCGGCGGTTTCTTCTCCTCCAAGTCGGGCATCAACCCCTCCCATTACCGGCCTTTCCTGGAGCGGGGTTACACCGTCTTCGCCGTGGTCCATGGTTCACAGCCCAAATACACCATCCCGGAAATCATTGAAGACGTCCACCGGGCCGCGCGCTTCGTGCGGTACAACGCCAAACAGTGGGGCATTAACCCCAATAAACTCGGCGTTTGCGGCGCCAGTGCCGGCGGCCACCTCTCCTTGATGCTCGGCGCCCAGGGCGGGCCCGGCCGCCCCGACGCCCAGGACCCGGTGGACCGCGCCAGCAGCGCCGTCCAGGCCGTGGCCTGCTTTTTCCCTCCCACCGATTTCCTGAATTATGGCAAAACCGGCGAATTGGCGGTGGGCATCGGCTTGCTGCGCGATTTCAAAGCCGCTTTCGGTCCCCGGGCCGATCAACCCCAGGAGCGCCTCTCCTACGGCCGCGAAATCTCCCCCATCTACTTCATCACTTCCAACCTCCCCCCGACGCTGATTGTCCATGGCGACGCCGATAAATTGGTCCCCATCCAGCAGGCCGAGTCCTTCGTCGCCAAGGCCCGCGCCGCCGGCGCCCAAGCCCGGCTCATCGTCAAACCGGGACGCGGCCACGGCTGGGTGGAAATGTTCCAGGATGTCAGACTGCTCGCCGATTGGTTTGATCAGCATTTGCTCGGCCTCAATCCTGCCTCCGCCCCCTGAAAGCTGGGCGTGACATTTCCTCTCCCATGCCCTAGGATGGGGCTATGGACGCAGCTCATCTCAACGTCCGCCGGGCCACTGTGGATGACTTGCCCCAGCTCATCGAGTTGTGGAAGCAGGAGCAGCTTCCTTGGGAGACCCTCGAAAAACGTTTCACCGAATTCCAGGTGGCGGTGGATGGGGAGGGCACCCTCTGGGGCGCCATCGGCTTGCGCATCGCCCAGCACCAGGGCCATCTCCACAGCGAGGTCTTCCGCCAGTGGGATCTGGCCGATACCCTCCGGCAGCGATTCTGGGAGCGCATTGAAGTCCTCGCCCACAATCATGCTTTGACCTGCTTGTGGACCCAGCTCGCCTCCCCCTTCTGGCATGGGTACGGCTTCCACACCCCCACCGCCGAAAACTTGGAGCGCTTCCCCAAGGAATTTGCCGACCAGGGCGGGCCGTGGACCGTGCTCTCCTTGCGCCCCGAACCGCCCCAAACCGTGGATTTGGAACGGGAGTTTGACCGCTTCGCCCAGGCCGAGCGTCATCGCACCGAGGCCGCCATGGAACAGGCCCGCTGGTTGAAGCGGGTGGCCACCATTCTGGCCGTGTTGCTTTTTTTGGGCGTGCTCGTGGGCATGACCTACCTCCTCATGCGCTCCTCCGGCGGCCGTTGAAAAAACTGCGGCGCCCGCTGAAAATCAGGGATTGGGCGAGGTCAGCGTGCCCGCCTTCATAAACACATACACCAGCAACGCCGCCACCAACAGCCCCAGCACGATCCCCACCACGATGAATATCAGGTTGGCCCGATTCCTCTTTTTCCCAAACTGCGTGTCGTCCGCAAAGTTCGAGGGCTTGGGTCCGGCCGTCTCCAGTTCATTCAACTTGACCCCCTGGGGAAGGATCACCGTCTGATCCATCGCCTTTTTGGCCGGCGGCGGCTGATCCCCCTCCAGCCGCATCTGCAGGTTGCCCAGCCGCAATATCTGCCCCGGTTTCAGCACCGCCTCCGTAATCTGCTGCCCCCCGATAAACGTCCCGTTCGTCGAGTTCAAATCCCGCACCAAAACCTCGCTCCCCTGCAGCAATATCTCACAGTGATGACTGGACACCGACGGCTCCGGCACACAAAACGTGTTGTCGTCCAGACGTCCCACGGTGGTGCGCTCCGTCTTGAGCTCATACGTGCGACCCGTGAACCCCTCGCTGAGCACGACTAGTTTGGGCATAACTTGCTTTCGCCGGAGATTATTGGAGCAGCCGCAGGCCAAGTCAAACCGATTTGGCAACTGTTTTTCCTTTTCTGCCCTCGTGGCTCCTCCCCCTCACCCGCACTCCCTCCTCCCCGCCCTGTCCCCCCGCGCCCCCCAAATCCGGCGTGACTTTGCCCGCCAAACCCGGCACACTTGCCCGGCACATGCAACGCAAGGGATCATCTTCGACCAAAACCGCGCCGGTCTCCCGCAGCGGCCGCTTCGCCAGCGGCCCGGCCGCCGCGGTGGCCCAATTTACCGAGTCCATCAGCTTCGACTGGCGCTTGTGGCGGCAGGACATCGCCGGCAGCCGGGCCCACGCCCGCATGTTGCATCGAGTCGGACTGTTGAGCCGCCAGGAGCTCCGCGAAATCGAGCGCGGCCTGGCGGACATCGAACGGGAAATCGAGCAGGGCAAATTCCAATGGCGTCCCGAGCTGGAGGACGTCCACATGAACATCGAGGCGGCGCTCACCACCCGCACCCCTGCCGGCGCCAAACTGCATACCGCCCGCTCCCGCAATGACCAGGTCGCCCTCGACATGCGCCTCTGGCTCCGCGATCACCTCCAGGAACTGGATGCCGCCCTCCGCCGCCTCCAGCGCGCCTTGGTGGACCTCGGCGCCGCCCACGCGGACGTCGTCATCCCCGGTTACACCCACCTGCAGCGCGCCCAGCCCGTCTTCCTCGCGCATCATCTCCTCGCCTACGTCGAAATGCTCGAACGCGACCGCGGCCGCCTGGCCGATTGCCGCCTTCGCGCCAACGTCTGCCCCCTGGGCAGCGGCGCCCTCGCCGGCTCCACCCTGCCCCTGGACCGCGAAGCCGTGGCCCGCGAGCTGGGCTTTGTGGATGCCCGCGGCCGCCCGCGCCTCTCCCAAAACTCCATGGACGCCGTCAGTGATCGGGATTTCGTCGTCGAGTACAACGCCGCCGCCGCCCTCCTCGCCGTCCACCTCTCGCGCCTGGCCGAAGACCTCGTCTTGTGGAGCGGCGCCGAGTTCAACTTCATTCAAATCGGCGACGCCTACACCACCGGCTCCTCCCTCATGCCCCAAAAGAAAAATCCGGACGTGGCCGAACTGGCCCGCGGCAAGGCCGGGCGCGTGATGGGCAATCTCGTGGCCCTCCTCGCCCTCCTCAAAGGCCTCCCCATGACCTACAACCGCGATCTGCAGGAGGACAAGGAGCGGCTCTTTGACACCGCCGACACCGTCCTCCGCACCGTCAACATCATGGCCGACATGCTGGGGCAGGTGACCGTCTGCCGCGAACGCTGCGCCGGCGCCGCCGCCGACCCGCAGCTTCTGGCCACCGATCTGGCCGATTATCTCGTCCAGCGCGGCGTCCCTTTCCGCGAGGCCCATCACCTGGTCGGCAGCGTGGTGGCCCTGGCCGAAAAAATGGGCAAGCCGCTCGACCAATGGACGCACGAGGAGTTTCAACGGGTGGACCGCCGCTTCGGCGCCGACACCCCCCGCGTGTTCAATCTGCGCCAGGCCATGGAGCGCCGCAACCTCGCCGGCGCCCCTGGCCGCCGCGAAGTGCAAAAACAACTCGCGCGCTGGAAGCGCACCCTTTCCGCCTCCTGAAACTCGGGGCGGTGGTGTGACTATGGATGCCCGCGGCTCCATCCCCTGGCCCCTGCTCAAGCAGACCTCGCGCTCCTTTTATCTTTCCCTGCGCTGGTTGCCTGCCGCAGTGCGGCCCCAGCTCTCCCTGGCTTATCTCCTCGCTCGCACCACCGACACCGTGGCCGATACGGAGCTGGTGCCCGTCGAACGCCGCCTCGCGGCGCTCGCACAGTTGCGGGCGCGAATCTTGGGCGAGACCTCAGCCCCCCTGCATTGGGGCGAGCTGGCGGGACGGCAATCCGATGCTGCCGAGCGGGCCTTGCTGGAAAACGCCGAATCCTTGTTGGCCCTTCTCGCCCAGACCCACCCCGACGACCAGGCCCTCATCCGCCGGGTCCTCGACACCATCACCAGCGGTCAAGTCCTGGACCTGCAACGTTTCGGCAGCCCATCCCACCCCCACCAGCTCCAGGCCCTGCGCCACCGCGCCGAGCTGGTGGATTACACCTTCCGCGTGGCCGGCTGCGTCGGGGATTTTTGGACCCGCCTCTGCCGGGCGCATTTGCGCCCCGTCCCCTCCCTCGACATCGCTCAGCACGTGGCCCTGGGCGTGAACTTCGGCCAGGGGCTGCAACTGGTCAACATCCTCCGCGACCTGCCCCGCGACTTGCGCCAGGGACGTTGCTACCTGCCCGCCGACGAATTGCGCGAGGCCGGCCTGTTGCCAGGCGACCTGCTGGACCCGCGCAACGAAGCGCGTTTGCGGCCCGTCTATGAACGCTGGCTCGCCCACGCGCGCCACTGGCTGGATGACGGCTGGCGCTACACCCTGGCCCTCCCCACGGCCTGGCACCGTGTACGCCTGGCCTGTGCCCTCCCCATTTTATTGGGCATAAAAACACTGGCTAAACTGCAGGAAAATGCTATACTCAACCCCGATTTGCGCCTTAAAGTAACCCGAAAAGAATTGCGGGGCATTCTTTGGCGCATGTTATTATGCCATCCGTGGCCCAAACATTGGCAACAGTTGCCGGTCAGCTCGTTTTTCGTAAAGCCTTGATTTGTATTGCATTTTGAGTGTAAAAAAAGCCCAATAATACAGCTATGAAACTAACCCAAATCCTCACGGTGACGCTGGTGGCTGGCTTTTGTACCCTCGCTGTAGCGGCGGACAGCAGCGCGGAAAAAGCCGCCAAGGCCAAGGCTGCCGCCGAGGCCAAAGCCAGGGCCGACGCCGAGAAAAAAGCTCAGGAGGCGGCCAAGCGCGCCGCGGCTGAACAGTTGAAAGCCCAAAAGGAGGCGGAAGCCAAAGCCAAAAAGGCCGCCGAGGAACGCGCCAAGGCTGAGGCCAGAGCGCAAGCCGAAGCCAAACGCAAGGCCGAGCTGGGAGCCAAAGCCCAGGCTGAGGCCTCCAAAAAGGCCCAGGCCGAGATTAAACGTGAGGCCGAATTACAGGCCAAGGCGCAGGCCGAAGCAGCCCGCAAAGCCCAGGAGGCCGAAAAAGCCCGCGCCGCCGCCGAAGCCAAGGCCAAGCGGGAAATGGAAGCCAAGGCCAAAGCCGAGGCCGAAAAACAGGCCCGCGCCAAAGCCGAAGCCGAACGCCTGGCCAAGGCCGAGGCCGAGCGCAAAGCCGCCGAACAGGCCAAAGCCGCCAAGTTGCGCGAAGAACAGCGCAAGAAAGAAGAGGCCGCCCGCCGCAAACAGGAGGCGGAGATGCGGAAGAAGACCGCCCAACAGGCCGCGGCAACCAAACCCAAGACGCAACCTTCGACCGCCAAGGCCGCCCCTGCCAAAACAACCACCTCCAAAACCGCCACCACCCGGACTACTGCCGCCAAAACCACCAAACCTAAAGCCAATATCATGACCCCTGAGGAGGCCAACGCCGAGCTCCTCCGCAACCGCGATGCCGCACGCCGTGCCGCCGAAATCGGCGCCGCCGCCGCCCGCGCCCGCGCCGAGCAGGCCGCCCGTCAGGAGGCCGAAGCCAAGCTCCAAATCTTGCAACGCATGCGCACCACCGACACCGCCGCGCCCCCGCCGCCGCCGCCCGCCGCCAAACCGGCCGCCCCGGCGCCCGCCGCCAAACCCGCGGTCAAACCTGCTCCCGCCGCCCCCAAACGCACGGCCGATGATTCCAAACGCCTGGCGGAGGAAAAACGCCGCGCCGCCGAGCAGCAGAAAGCCGCCGCCAAGGCCAAGGCCGAAGCCGAAAAACGCGCCAGGGAAGAAGCCGCCGCCCGCGCCGCCGCGCAAAAGAAGGCCGAACAGGAGGCCGCCGCCCGCGCCGAAGCGGAGCGTAAAGCCAAGGCTGAAGCCGAGCGCAAGGCCAAGTTGGAGGCGGAAAAACGTGCCAAGGAAGAAGCCGCTGCCCGCGCGGCCGCCGAGAAAAAAGCTCGTGAGGAAGCTGCCGCCCGCGCCGCCGCCGAGAAAAAAGCGCGCGAAGAAGCCGCCAAAGCCACCAAGCCGCCCGTGGTGGAAAGCAAGCCCGTCAAAGTCGAACCTTCCGCGGCGGAAAAAGAGGCCGCCCGCCTGAAGGCGCAACAGGAGGTGGAGGCCAAAAAGGCCCAAAAAGCCCGTGAAGAAGCCCAGGCCAAAGAGCAGGCCCGCCTTCGCGCCGAGGCCAAGGCCCGCGAAGAGGCCGAAGCCCGCATTCGCCGCGAACAACAGGCCCGCCTCCGCGCCGAAATGAAGGCCCAGGAGGAGGCCCGCGCGCGTGAACAGGCCCGCCTCCGCGCCGAGGAAAAACGCAAAGCCGAGCTGCAGTTGCAGGCCCGCAAGGAAGCCGAGGCCCAGGCCAAGGCTGCCGCCAAAGCCGCCGAGGCGAAAAAAACCACGGCCAAAGCCCCCGCCGCCCCCGCCGCCACCAGCTCCGCCCGGAGCAAGGAGCAGCGCCTGGCTGAATTGTTGGAGCTTTATAAAGCCGACAAAATCACGCCCGCTGAATATCATCAGCGCCGCCAGCAAATCCTCAGCGGCAACTAATGCCCAACCCATTCATCAAAACCCGTCAGGATGGCCTGACGGGTTTTTTATTGGCCATCACCCCGCCGCTCTATGCGCCTTGAACTGCAGGGCTTGACCCGCCATTTCCCCGGCACCGCCCGGCCGGCCGTGGACAATTTCTCGCTGGTCATTCCCGCGGGCACGACCATGGTCCTCGCCGGCCCGTCGGGTTGTGGCAAAACCACCCTCCTCCGTCTCATCGCCGGCTTGGAACAGCCCGATGCCGGGGACATCCTCGCCGACGGCCAGACCTGGCATGGCCTCCCCCCGGAGCGGCGCCCCGTGGCCTTGGTTTTTCAAAACGGCGCCCTGTTTCCCCATTTGACCGTCCGCGAAAACCTGACCCTCGGACTCGTCCTGCGAAAAACGCCCCCCCCGCAAATCGCCGCCCGCCTGGCCGAAATCGTGAACCTCCTGGGACTTTCCGGCTTGTTGGGACGCTGGCCGGAACATCTCTCGGGCGGTGAACGCCAGCGCGTCGCCCTGGGCCGGGCGCTGATCCGGCGTCCCCAACTGCTGCTCCTGGACGAGCCCCTGGCCGGCCTCGACGCCCCACAGCGGCGCGCCTTGCGCGGCGAAATGATCCGCCTTTGCCGTCCCTGGGTCCCCACGCTCCTCTGGGTCACGCACGATCAGGAGGAAGCCCTCGAAATGGCTGACTGGCTCGGCATCATGCACGCCGGCCGGCTGCTCCAGTGCGGCCCCCCCGCGGAAGTTTGCCTCCGGCCTGCGAACCCCTTTGTCGCACAATTCCTGGCGCCCGTTTTAACCCCGCGCTCCTGGCCATGGCAGGCCGGCGCCGCCCCGGCGCAGGATACGGCACCCAAAGAACCACGCCCGTCAGCGACAGCCTAAAACCGGCACATCCGCTCCAGCTCGGCCATCCGTTGCTCGATCTCCGCGAGGGTCAAACGATCCGTGCGCTGCAAACCAAAACCTTCACAACAAAAACTGGCCACCACCGTCCCAAACATCACCGCCCGCCGCACGTTGCGTTTGATGCCCCCTTCGCTCGACGCCAGATAACCCACCAGCCCCCCCACAAACGAATCCCCGGCCCCCGTCGGATCCACCACTTTCCGCAGCGGATACGCCGGGGCCAGAAACAGCCCCTCCGGCCCCGACAGCATCGCCCCGTGCGAACCCTTCTTGATGATCACCCACGCCGGCCCCAGCCGGTGAATCCGCTCCGCCGCCACCCGCAGGTTGTCCGTTTTGGTGAGCATCTGCGCCTCACTCTCATTCAACACCAGCGCGTCCACCCGCTTCAGCAGCTTCAATAAATCCGGCAGCGCAATGTTCAACCACAAGTCCATCGTGTCCGCCACCACGAATCGGGGGCGCCGCACCTGTTCGAGCACCTCCAGTTGCAGGGCGGGCGAAACGTTGGCCAGCAGCACATACGGGGAATCCCGGTAGGCCGGCGGCAGGGCAGGGGAGAACTGCTCCAGCACGCCCAGCTCCGTCTTCAACGTGCGCCGCTGATTCATGTCCGCCAGGTATTCGCCCGACCAGTGAAAGGTCTTGCCCTCCGCCCGCTGCAACCCCTGCAAGTCTATGCCATGCCGCTCGTACAGCCGCCAGTAGGCCGCGGGAAAGTCGCTCCCCACCACCCCCACCAGCCGCACCGGTGCCACAAAACTCGCCGCCACCGCCGCATGACTGGCCGAGCCGCCCAGCAGCCGCGGATTTTCCCGCCGGGGCGTCTTGATGGAATCCAAGGCCGTGGTGCCGACAACGAGTACGCTCATGGTTTTCAATTTTTAACGCAGCAAAACTAAAAGACACCCCGCCCGCGCCGCAAGCTTTTACCACTCCGGATGCCCCGTCAGCTCCAAGTTGCATTCCCCATGGGCTTTGCTTCCTCCCTGAAAAACTGAACCAGCGGCCCAACGGCCCGCGCCTCTCCCCGTGGCCTCAATCCCGGCCTAGTCCGCAAACAAGTCGCGGATGGTGATCCCCAGTTTCGGCAGCAGGGCCTCGGTCAGCCGCTCCCGCCCCGCCAGAATGTGGCGCAGCGCCATGCCATACGGGCTCCCGTGGTACACTTCCACATTGTCATACCGCGGATCCACCATCCACAAACGCGGCAGGCGCGCCTCCTCGTACACATTCTTTTTCACCACCGTATCCGCCCGATGGTCATCCGAATCCACCACCTCCGCAATCAGCCACGCCTTGCCCGTCGCGCTCGTGACCAGCGTGATGTCCGGCCGCACTATCGTCCCCGGCCGCAACTCAATCGGCGCCCGCACCTCCAGCAGGCGGCTGGTGGTCACACCCTCCAGCGCCTCGGCCACCAGCGCATGCAGCCGCTCGCAGATCAGCTCATGGCGGGGACCCGGCGGATACCGCAGCAACGTCTCGCCATCCACCACTTCTTCGTAATAGTTCATGGGCGCGCAGGGGTTGGGCGATTCAACACCGGCCGCAGATATTGGCCGGTGTAAGATTGAGGACAGGCGGCCACTTCTTCCGGCGTCCCTTCCACCACGATCCGCCCCCCGCCGCTGCCGCCTTCCGGGCCTAAATCAATGATCCAGTCGGCCTCCGCAATCAAATCCAGGTTGTGTTCGATCACCACCACTGTGTGCCCGGCGTCCACCAGCCGGTGCAACACGTCCACCAGCCGCTGCACATCGGCCATGTGCAATCCAATCGTCGGCTCCTCCAGAATAAACACATCCCCTTTGGCCGTCTTGTTGCCCGGGGCACGACTCTCCCTCGTGGCGCTCAGCCCCCCCAGCAGATGCGTCACCAGCTTGACCCGCTGAGCCTCCCCGCCGCTCAGCGTCGGACTGGTCTGGCCCAGTTTGAGGTAATCCAGGCCGGTGTCATGCAGCGCCTCCAGCGCCCGCCGCACCCGCGGCACCGCCCCAAAAAACTCCAGGGCCTCCGCCACGCTCAGCTCCAGCACCTCGGCAATGTTCTTCCCCCCATACGTGACCTCCAGCGTTTCCGCATTGAAGCGCAAGCCCTGGCACCGGCTGCATTTGACCAGCGCCGGCGGCATGAAACTCATTTCCAGTTTGATCACTCCCGCCCCTTCGCACTCGGGACACCGGCCCTGCGCGCTGTTAAAACTGAAGCGCCCCGGCCCATAACCCCTCATGCGGGCCTCGGGCGTCTGCGCAAACAACGCCCGAATCTCATCCAAAAAACCCACATACGTCGCCGGCGTCGAGCGCGGCGTGCGCCCAATCGGCGATTGATCCACCTCATGCACCGCCCGCACCCGCGCCAGACCGGCCGTGATCTGCCCGCAGGCCTTCGCCGGCTCGCGTTGCTTCAACGCCGCCTGCAGCGCCGGCAATAAACAATCCCGGATCAGCGTGCTCTTCCCGGAGCCGCTGATGCCCGTGATCACCACCAAACGCTGCCACGGAAACCGCACCGTCAGATTTTGTAAATTGTGCCACCGGGCCCCCTTCAAGGTCAGATACTGCCCCGCCCGAAACTCCACCGGCCGCCGCTGACCCCGGCTCGGATGCGCCACCGGATGACTCAAACAATGCCCGGTGAGCGAATTCGGATGCCGCAGCAATTCCTGCAACGTGCCCGTGGCCACCACCTGCCCGCCATGGATGCCGGCCCCGGGGCCAAGATCCACAATGAAATCCGCCTGCCGCATCGTGGCGTCGTCGTGCTCCACCACAATGACCGAATTGCCCCGCCCCTTCAGCCGGGCCAAAACCCGCAACAATCGGTCATTATCCCGCGGATGCAGCCCAATCGTCGGCTCATCCAGTATGTACAACACCCCCGTCAGATTTGAGCCAAGCTGCGCCGCCAGCCGGATCCGCTGCGCTTCCCCACCCGAAAGACTCGGCACCCCCCGGCCCAGCTCCAAATACCCCAGCCCCACCTCCTGCAAAAACCGCAGGCGCTCGCGTATCTCCGGCAGAATGTCTCGCGCAATCCGGGCCGCATCCCCCTCAAACTCCAGCTTCTCAAAATATTCCTGCGCCTCCGCAATCGTCATCCGCCCGAAGGTTTCTATCGTGGGCGCCCGGGCCAGCTCCCGATCCGTGGCCTCCGGATCCGTCGGCAGGCGCACCGCCCGCGCAACCGGATTCAACCGCGCCCCGTGACACGCCGGACACAGCTCCCGCCGGCCCTCCATCCACTCATACCACGATTCCTCAATCGCCTCCGCCCGCGCCCCACGATCCACCTCCGGCATCTCAAAAATCTCCCCAAAACCCCGGCATTCGGGACACCACCCCACCGCCGAATTGTAGCTGAAGTGCTTCGGATCCAGCGCCTCAAACGATCGCCCACAGTGGGCGCAGCACCGCTCCGTCGAATACACCACCAGCCGCCGCCTGGCATCCAGCGTCATCAGCGTCCCTCGCCCCACCTCCAATGCCTCCAGCAATAGTTTTTTCCCGGCCTCCTCCGCCGCGGTGCCGGCGGTCCGCCCGCGGGGCCTCGCCAGACGCCCAATCGCCGCCTCAATGGTGTGCTCCCGATAACGATCCAGCCGCAATTCCGGCGTGACCTCCATCAGCTTGCCGTCCACCCGCAACTGGCTGTATCCCCGCCGGTGCGCCCACTGCCCAATGTCGGAATGAAACCCCTTCCGATGCCGCACCAGCGGCGCCAGCACCAGCAGCTCCCCCTGCCGCGCCACCTCGCGCCATACCCGCTGGCACACCTCCTCCGCGCTCTGCCGGCGCACCGGCGCCTGGCAGTCGGGACAAAAAATCACGCCCAGCCGCGCAAACAACAACCGCAGAAAATGTTGAATCTCCGTGACCGTGGCCACCGTGCTTTTGCCCCCGCCCCGGCTGTTGCGCTGCTCAATGCTCACCGTCGGCGGCAGCCCGGCGATCAAATCCACCTCCGGCCGGCTCAGTTGCTCCACAAACTGCCGCGCATACGTGTTCATGGAATCCAGAAAGCGCCGCTGGCCCTCCGCAAACAGCAAATCAAACGCCAGCGTGCTCTTGCCCGAACCGCTCACCCCCGTGATCACCACCAGTTGCCCCCGCGGAATGGCCAGCGAAATATTCTTCAGGTTATGCTCACGCGCCCCCTGAATCCAGATGCACCCGCCATGGTCCATGTCTTCTCGCCCACGCACACCCTATCAGTACCACTATTTTCCGGATTCTCAACGTCCAACTCCGTCCCCGCTCGCGGCCCGGCAGGGCAGGGGACGCCCCCGGCCTGCGCTGAGGTACTCCGCCCCCTGGCTCCTCGCCCCAATTTTCTCAGCACGGCCACCCCTGCCTTCTCAGCCGGCCACGCCTGCCGACGGAAATAGCATGGCCTCCCCATACACCTCCTCGAAGCCCGCACACTCATGCAGGGAGATATGCCGGCCTGCCCGCCGCAACTCAGGATACCCCTCCAGCACGCGCTCCCACTCAAACAACGCCAGTTTCGCCCCGCGCAGCGCCGTATTGCCCGCCGGCGTCACCTTCTCCGGCGGCAGCGGCAGCAACCCGATGCGATAGGCACTCGCCCGGCTGATGTAATTGCCAAACGCC
The DNA here is from genome assembly GCA_026414565.1 of Verrucomicrobiia bacterium. Classification (NCBI taxonomy): domain Bacteria; kingdom Pseudomonadati; phylum Verrucomicrobiota; class Verrucomicrobiia; species Verrucomicrobiia bacterium. The sequence continues at coordinate 49,591 of JAOAIT010000048.1, read as the reverse complement.
CCCGCCAGCCACACGTTCTCCAACTCGCTCAGCTCGGCGCCCTGTTGCTGCAGCAACAGCCGAATCCCCGCCGCTATCGCCCCTTTCGCCAGTTGCAATTCCCGCACGTCCTGTTGCGTCAGGCCAAGCCCCGCGGCCAAGGGCAGAAGGCTCCCACACGTCAACCGTCCTGACGGCGCAATCCAGTTTAATTCCAACCCCGCTGCCACTGCGTCCACCAGCCCGCTGCCACACACCCCCCGCGGCGGCCCTCCCCCCAACGTGTGACATTCTACCCCGCCATTTTTCACTGCCACCGCAGAAATCGCGCCCGCGTCGGCCCGCATCCCGCACGAAATGCGTGCCCCTTCAAAGGCCGGCCCCGCGGCGGTGGAAGCGCAGAGAAATCCCTCCTTGTTGCCCAGCACCATCTCCCCATTGGTGCCCAAATCCATCAGCAACCCCAGTCCGCTTTGCCGGTGCAGCCCCGTGGCCAGCAGGCCCGCCAGAATATCACTCCCCACAAACCCGCCCAGGCACGGTAAAAACGCAATGCTCACGTGATCTGGCAGCATCCACCTCAGCTCGAAGGGACTGAAAACCAAGGTCTCCTCCCTTTCCGGCACGAAAGGATGGCGGGCCAGCGGCGCAAGCTGCAACCCGCCAAAAAGATGATGCATCACCGTGTTCCCCACCAGCGCAATCCGCCGCAGCCGCTCGGGAGACGCATGGGCCTCGATAATTAAATCCGTGAGCATGTCGCTGATCTTCTCACGGATCATCCGCGTCAGCCTTTTGGCGCCCTCGGGCTGCAGCGCGTATTCCACCCGGCTCATGATGTCCGCCCCATGCCGCGCCTGGGGATTCAGCCCCGTCGCCACAGCCAGCACGTGGCCCTTCTCCATGTCAATGAGTTGCGCCGCCAGCGTGGTGGTGCCCACATCCACCGCTATCCCCAAACCCTCCTGCGGCTCGAAAGGAAATGGCGCCTCATCCTGCAGCACCGAAGCCTCCCATTGCGCCATCTCCAGCCGCAAGGGGCCGGTCACGGCATGCCGGCAGCTCAGCCGCCAGCCCTCGGCCAGCCTGCCCGATCCCAGCAAACGCTCCTCCTCCGGCGTCGGCCGCAGCTCCCCCTCCAACAACTTCACCCGGCAGCCACGGCACTTGCCCCGCCCACCACAGGGAAACTCCACCCCCAGCGGAAACAACACATCCGCCAGCGCCGCGCCCGCCTCCGCCTCCACCTTGCGCCCCCAGGGAAGCAACTCGACTGGGTAATGAACCTTCATGGGGTGCAAGGACGGCTTCGGCGCCAGCCCCTCATCCCGGGGCGGCTCCGGCCCCCGCTCAGACGGTCATAATCTCTTTTTCTTTGTGGGCCAGATGCTGGTCAATCTTCTGGATGTAAGTGTCGTGCAGCTTCTGCAAATCTTTCTCGGCGTGCTCCACGTCCTCCTCACTGACCCCGCCTTGTTTGGACTCCTTCTTGATATGCTCCAGCGCGTCGCGGCGAATGTGCCGGATCGCAATCCGGGATTCTTCCGCCATCTTGTGCGCCACCTTGACCAGCTCCTTGCGGCGCTCCTCGCTCAGCTCCGGAAACACCAGGCGGATGACCTTGCCTTGCACCACCGGATTCAATCCAATGTTGGCCTTCTGGATCGCCTTCTCTATCGCCGACGTCGTGCTCGCATCCCACGGCTGGATCACCAGCATCCGCGGCTCCGGCGAGGTGATGCCCGCCAGCTCCCGTATCCGCATCACCGACCCGCCATACACCTCGGCGGTGATGTTCTCCACCAGGGCCGGCGAGGCCTTGCCCGTCCGCAGCCCCGCAAATTCACGATGCAAAACCTCCTCGGTCTTGATCATTTTCTCTTCCGCTTCCAATAAGATGTCGTCGAGTGCCATAGGTTCTGAAGGCTACAACTACCAAAGAGCCGCCCCGCTGGCAAGCGCCGGTTCTCCCTCGCCGCCCCCGCCGGCCCTCCCTTGCCGCCTCCCCATCCACCCCGCGCGTTGACGAAGCAAAGCCGGTTCATTACATTATCGCCGCTGACTTGTTCATTAACGTTTTTGGGTGTTTCAGGGACTTTATGACCGCACCGAGCCAGACGGTGATCGAGGTGGAAAACCTGGTGGTGGAATACCCCGCCCGCGAGCGCAACAGCCCACCCGTCCGGGCCGTGGATGGCCTCAACCTCCAGGTGCGCCAAGGCGAGGTGTTTGGCTTCCTCGGCCCCAACGGCGCCGGCAAAACCACCACCATGCAGGTCCTCCTGGGCTTCCTGCCCCCCACCCGCGGCGCCGCCCGCCTCTTCGGCACCGATGTCCGCCAGCCCATCGCCCGCCAGCGCCTGGGCTACCTCCCCGAAATGACCTACTACTACAAGTTCCTCACCGCCGAGGAGCTCCTGCAGTTTTATGCCGACCTCTTCCAACTCCCGCCCGATACCGCCCGCCGCCGCATTGACGAGTTGTTGCAACTGGTGGAACTGAACCACGTCCGCAAGCGCCTCATCCGCACCTATTCCAAAGGCATGCAGCAGCGCGTCGGCCTCGCCCAGGCCCTCATCAATGACCCCGATCTGCTCATCCTCGACGAACCCACCAGCGGCCTCGACCCCTTGGGCCGCATGAAAGTGCGCGACATCATCCAGCGCCTCAAAAACCAGGGTAAAACCGTCCTCTTCTCCTCCCACGAGCTGGGCGAAGTCGAGCTGGTCTGCGACCGCGTCGCCATCCTCCACCAGGGCCGCTTGCGCGCGGTGGGGGCCGTCAAGGATTTGCTCGGCCAGTATCAAATGAATCTCGAGCAGGTCTTCCTGCATCTGGTGGGATTCTCGGAGCCAAAGGAGGTTGCCCCATGAAAATCATCTGGGCCATGGCCCGCGTAGTGATTCTGGAACTGATCCGGCGCAAGGATTTCTATGTGCTCTTTACCCTCGCCGCCGTCCTCACCCTCCTGGCCGGTTCCGTTAACATCTTTGATGACCGCCAGATCGCCCGCTACGTCGTGGAGCTGAACTATCTGCTCGTCATGCTCTCCAGCCTGGTCATCGCCGTCACCACCACCGCCCGCCAGATCCCCGCCGAATTCGAGCAGCGCACCATCCTCTCCCTGCTCGCCAAACCGGTTTCTCGCGCCCAGGTGCTCGCCGGCAAATTCGCCGGCGCCTGGATCGCCTGCGGCCTCTGCCTCATCGTCTTTTATCTTTTCATGATGCTGCTCACCTACTCCAAACAACATGGCCTCGGCTTGCCCCTCCTCATTCAAGCGGCCTGGCTGCACTGGATCATGTTGGGCGTGGTGATCGGCCTCGCCCTGGCCGGCTCGCTCGTCTTCGCCGCGCCTTCCTCCAACGCCACCATCTGCCTCGTCGTCGTCGTCGGTTTGCTGGGCGTCGGACGGTATCTCGACAAGCTGGCCCTGGCCACCGCCGAGCCGCTCCAATCCCTTCTGCTCGCCGCTTACTACGCGCTCCCCCACCTCGAGTTTTTTGATCTGCGGGAGCTGTTGATCCACCATTGGCCCCCGCCGCCCTGGTGGGCCGTGGGCCTGGCCACCCTTTACGGCCTGTTCTACATGGCCTTGCTCTACGCCCTGAGCTGCTGGCTGTTCCAACGCAAGCGCACCCAATGAGCATGATCCGACCCCCGTTCATCCTCGCGCTGCTGGCGGCCGGGGCCTTGACCCTCGCCACGCTCCTCGGACGCCTCGGCTGGGCCGCCTCGCTCACCCCGCGCCAGAGCGACTCCCTGACCGCCGTCTTTCTGGGCGAAACCCGCAAACTCCTGGCCAATCACTTCTTCATCAAAGCCGACGCCTACTTCCACGGAGGCTATTATCCCTCCATCTTCGACAACCAAAACGCCTATCAAACCGCCCACTTCGTCGAGGACGCCGGCCACGCCCCCAGCCAGAACGAGGGCGACGAGCACGATTTCCTTGGCCGCCCCCGCAACTGGCTGGACCGCTTCGGCCGCCATTTCTATCCCTCAGAGCACATCCATCTCGGCGAAAACAGCAAGCACCGCCACGAGGGGCACGGCGAAGAGCGCGAAATCCTCCCCTGGATGCGCCTGGCCGCCACCCTCGACCCCGAAAATCCGGTGACCTATGCCGCCACCGCCTACTGGCTCCGCCGCATGGGCAAGGCCCAACAGGCCGAGCAATTCTTGCGCGAAGGCTTGCGCCATCTGCCGGGCGATCCCCAAATCCTTTTCGAGCTGGGCCAAATCCACCGGGAAATCAACCAGGACCCCAACAAGGCCCGCAACCTCTGGGAGGCCGCCCTCCGCCGCTGGGACGAACGCGAAGCCCCCAAGCCCGAACCAAATGTCTTCCTCCTCAATCAAATCCTCGCCAACCTGGCCAAAATGGAGGAGGAAACCGGCCGCACGCAGCGGGCACTGGAATTATTGCAGCGGCTCAAGCAGATCTCGCCCTACCCGCAGGCCATTGAGGAATGGCGCCAACGCCTGCAATCCGGCGCCCCGCCACCTTGACCCTCCCTTTATTGCCCGCAGCCCGCGGCTCACGAAATCACCATCGCCCACACCTTCACCGCGGGCTCATCGGCCAGCCGCCGCCGCAGAAAATCCACAATCTGATCGCTCAGTTGCTCGCAATCCGGCGTCCAGCGCCGCGTGCCGCGCAGATGCTTCACACAGGCGCGCAGCCCATGCAGCCGCAACAATCGCGGCGATTTCCCCAGCGCCTTGCGCAGCTCTTGTTGCAGTGACGGGAAAAACACCAGCTCGCAGCCGCCCGAAACCTCCGTGGCCAGCCGAAATAAATCCATCTCCGCCGCCCGCATCTTCAGTTGTCCCTTGGCCGTCCATTGCAGCCCAAAGGACTTCAACGCCTGCTCCAGCGCCTGGATGAATTCCCCCAGCGTGATCGTCTCCCGTCCTTGCTCGTGTTTGAAATAATGCAACACCGCCGCCGTGGCCTGCCGCACCAGCTCCCGCGTCCCGGGTCCAAAAACATCGCCCAATATTTCCGCCGCCAGCTTCTCCACATGGGCAGGCTGTCCTTCGCCGTGGTCTTCAAACACCAGGCAATCGGAGTGTAGCTGTATCATTTTTTATCTCCAATTTCTTCACCGCCTGCACAAAGTCCGTGGCTTCCTGAAAACGGCGGTACACGCTGGCATACCGAACATACGCCACTTCATCCACCTCGCGCAACACATTCATTACTTTTTCCCCAATCGCCGTCGAGGGCACCTCCGATTCAAACTCGGCCGCAATCTGGTCCAGGACCCGGCTGCCAATGTCATGCAGTTGTTCGTTGCTGATCGGCCGCTTCTCAAACGCCTTCTGAATCCCGGCCATCAATTTGTCCCGGCTCAACACCTCCCGCCGCCCATCCCGCTTGACCACCATCAAATGCGTATGCTCTATCTCCTCGTAGGTGGTAAAACGATGCCCGCATTTCAGACATTCACGCCGCCGGCGAATAGTCGCCCCCTCGCGCGAACTGCGCGAATCAATCACCTTGTCATCTTGACCACCGCACTTGGGGCAACGCATAAATTAACCATCAATAACCAACCCCACAGGTAGTGCCACAAGCCAAATAAATACACAAGCCCTAGCGGTGTCAATGCTCAATTTTCCCCACGCCATTGCTCCTCCCTCGGCTGCCCCTCCCGGCTCTGCGCCAGGCCCCCTCCCGTCATTTGTTTTATCCCACATCCCACTCCCCCCAGCCCCTGCCGGAATCCTCTCCAGCCCGATAAGTATCTGGCGCGAATCCTGCCTGCCCCCGCCGCTCCGCCGGAATCCACGCAATTTTTTACTGCTCCCGCCCGCCGGTTGGGGCATAATGCCGAAGCTATGATTCTGACCGAGGCCGAGCTGTTAAGTCTGGTTCAACTGCAGCATCCCAATCCGCATCAATTGTTGGGGATGCATCCCCTGGGGGACGGCCTGGGGGTGGTGGCCCGCGCCATGATCCCGGATGCCGCCAAAGTCGAGCTGCGGCCCGTGCACGAACCCTCCAAACCCTCATTCGAATTAAAACTCATTCATCCCGCCGGCATCTTCGAGGGCTTGACCACCCAGACCCGGCAGGTGTACGCCTACGATCTGCTCATCACCGATCGCCAGGGGCGCACCCGCATCACCCGCGATCCCTATTCCTTTCTCCCCTCCTTGGGCGAGGCAGACCTGTACCTGTTCAATCAAGGCAACGAGCGCCGCATTTACGACAAGCTGGGCGCCCAACTGAAGACCTTCGACGGCGTCTCCGGCACATCCTTCGCCGTCTGGGCGCCCAACGCCGCCCGCGTCAGCGTCGTCGGCGATTTTAACGGCTGGGACGGCCGCTTTCATCCCATGCGCCTCATGGGCCTTTCCGGCGTCTGGGAAATCTTCATCCCCGGCGTCGGCGAAGGCGCCCATTACAAGTTTGAAATCCGCGATGTCCACGGCAACGTCCGCCTCCGCGCCGATCCCTACGGATTCTTCTTCGAAGTCGCCCCCAAAAATGCCTCCATCGTCTGGAACAACCGCCGCTTTGCCTGGTCCGACGACGCCTGGCTCAAACACCGCCGCGAAGCCAATCCCTTCAAGTCGCCCATGAGCATCTATGAAGTGCACCTGGGCTCCTGGCGCAAAAAAAGCATCGCCGAATCCTTCGGCTACCGCGAGCTCGCCGGCCCGCTCATTGACTACGTGCGCCAGATGGGCTTCACCCACGTCGAGTTTCTGCCCGTCAGCGAGCATGCCTACTATCCCTCCTGGGGCTATCAGGTCACCGGTTTTTATGCCCCCACCAGCCGCTACGGCACCCCCGACGATTTCCAGTACCTCGTCAACGCCCTCCACGAGGCCGGCATCGGCGTACTGGTGGACTGGGTGCCCGCCCATTTCCCGCGCGACGAATGGGCCCTGGCCCGCTTTGACGGCACCGCCCTCTACGAGCATGAAGACCCCCGCAAGGGCGCCCATGCCGACTGGGGCACGCTCATCTTCAATTACAGCCGCCACGAGGTCCGCAATTTCCTCGCCGCCAACGCCCTCTTCTGGTGTGACCGCTTCCACATTGACGGCCTCCGCGTGGACGCCGTCGCCTCCATGCTCTACCTCGACTACTCCCGCAAACCCGGCGAATGGGTGCCCAATCCTTACGGCGGCAACGAAAACCTCGAAGCCGTCGAGTTCTTGCGGCACTTCAATCACCTCGTCCACACCGAGCATCCCGGCGTCGTGACCATCGCCGAGGAGTCCACCGCCTGGCCCCAGGTCACCCGCCCCGATTACCTCGGCGGCCTCGGCTTCTCCTTCAAGTGGAACATGGGCTGGATGCACGACACGCTCAACTACTTCAAACGCGATCCCATCTACCGCAAATACCACCACAACGACCTCACGTTTGCCATGATTTACCACTACTCCGAAAACTTCATCCTGCCCCTCTCCCATGATGAAGTGGTCCATGGCAAACGCTCCCTCCTCGGGCGCATGCCCGGCGACGACTGGCAGCGCTTCGCCAACCTCCGCGCCTTGCTCGCCTATCAATGGCTCTTCCCCGGCAAAAAATTGCTCTTCATGGGCGGCGAATTCGGCCAGAGCGGCGAATGGAATGAAAACAGCGGCCTCCAATGGTGGCTCCTCGACGAAGGCCCCTATCACCGCGGCGTCCAGCGCTTCGTCCAGGACCTCAATCAACTCTACCGCCAGGAACCGGCCCTCTGGCAGGGCGACTACGACCGCGAAGGTTTCTTCTGGGTGGACTGCAACGACGCCGAGCACAGCGTCCTCTCCTTCATGCGCCAAACCCCTGACGGCGCCACCCAGTTGTTGGTGATCCTCAATCTCACCCCCGTGCCCCGCGACCATTCCCGCGTCGGCTTGACCCGCCCCGGCTTCTGGCAGGAGGTCCTGAACAGCGACTCCGCCATCTACGGCGGCTCCAACCAGGGCAACCTCGGCGGCGTCCAGGCCGAGCCTTATTGCGTGCATCACCAGCCCTTTTCCGCCGCCATCCTGCTGCCCCCGCTCTCCGTGGTCGTGTTCAAAAGCCCCCCGGTTTAGACACCACCCCCAGCCGCCGCGCCGGCTGTTTTTTTGCGGCGGCCACAACCTGCGCTAGATTACCCGCTTAACTATGGCGCGTGAAGCTGTCGAAATGGTGGTCGAGGCCGTGACGCAGGAAACCCCTGAAGTCAAATCCGTCCGCTTGAAATGGCCGGAGGGCTACGACGTGGACTTCAAAACGGGCCAGTTCATCACCCTCCACTGGCCCGATACACCCAACTACAAACGGGCATACAGCCTCTCCTCCTGCGCCCTCGACCGCGGCTTTTACGAGGTCACCGTCAAGCGCGAGGGCAAAATGGGCACCCGCCTCGTGGACTGGGCCGAGGTCGGCAACCGCCTCATGGTCCTCCCGCCCACCGGCGTTTTCCTCCCGGTGTACGAGCCCGATAAACACCTCCTCTGCATGGCCGGCGGCTCCGGCGTCACCCCCTTTCGCGGTTTCGTCCGCGAAGCCTGGCTCCGCCACCTGACCACCCGCATCACCGTCCTCTACAGCGTCAAAACGCCCGACGAAATCATCTTCAAAAAGGACTTTGAAGCCCTCGCCGCCGCTTACCCTCACTTCCGTTTCCTGGTCACCTGCACCCGCGTGCCCGAGGGCGATCCCTCCTGGAGCGGTCGCCGCGGGCGCATCACCCTCGACTGGATTCAGGAGCAAATCACCGACCTGCCCAATACCATCTTCTATGCCTGCGGCTCCAACGAAATGGTGGACGCTCTGAAATCGCTCGTCCTCAATGAACTCAAAGCCGACAAGCGCCAGATGAAAGTGGAAAAATGGGGCTGAACCACCGCCGCCCTTCCCCTTGCGGCGCCCGTCTCGCCGACGTGCCACGGGCTTGCAGCCGCTGTAACTTCCCATCCCCCAACAACTTGGCCATCCACCGGCCCCCCGGCCGGCTTGTCCCCCATTTATTTTCGCAGTTTTGTTGAACAAACCCCCGCCTCGCTTCGTCCAAAGCTGTGGAGACTGTTGCGTGAGTCCCACCATATCATCAACAGTCACCCTCCGGCAAACCGGAGCACCTGCATTGGACGCAAGTCCAAAGGAGGCGTTTGGTTGTTTGGGTTGCAGCGGGCACTGAAAACACAGTGCCCGCTGTTCTTTTCATCCACCCCCGACCGGCGGACGGCCCCCTCCGCTCCGCGTCTCATCCCGCCGCGCCAGCAGCCACAGCAAATCACTCAGACGGTTGAGAAAAATGATGATTTCCGTGTTCTGAAGCTGCCCCTGCTCCACCAAATCACACACCCGCCGCTCCGCCCGGCGGCACACCGTCCGCCCCAGATCCAGCGCCGCCGCATGCACCGTGGCCCCCGGCGTCGCCCACCCTTTGAACGAAATTTTTTCCCCCTCGATCTCCTTGATCCACTGCTCCAGCCGCGCCGTCAATTCGGGCGTCACCCGCGGATACCCCTCCCGCGTGTAACGCTCCAAATCCTCCGGCAGCGTGGCCAGCTCCCCCATCAGCGTCACCAAATCCTTCTGCACCCCCAGCAGCACCGCCCTCGCATACTCCTCCGTCGCGCTCGCCCGCGCCAGCCCCAGCGCCGCATTCAACTCATCCACGCTCCCATAAGCCTCCACCCGGGGATGGTTTTTCGGCACACGCCGATTGTACATCAGCCCCGTCTGCCCGCCGTCGCCGGTCTTGGTCACCACGCTCATGCGCCGCAAAGATGCGCCCGTTTTTGCCCCCTGCCAAGCTTTCATCGCGCCCCAACCCCCCAGCCCGGCCGGTTGACGATCGCCGGCCGGAGGGATAGGCTTCCAGTAATGAGTGACGCGATCACCATCACGCCGCCGGAACTGCGCGTGCGAACCTGTGCCCCGCCGCCCCCGGCCCGCCTGGATGCCTTGTCCCGCGAGATCCTCGCGCTCAAGCGCCGGCTCAACGCCGTCATCCTGGCCCATAATTACCAGGTGCCGGAAATCCAGGACATCGCCGATTTTGTCGGCGACTCCCTCGGCTTGTCCCAACAGGCCGCCCGCACCAGCGCCGAGGTCATCGTCTTCTGCGGCGTCCATTTCATGGCCGAGACCGCCAAAATCCTCAACCCCGGCAAGCTCGTCATTCTGCCCGACCGCGAGGCCGGCTGCTCCCTGGAGGAAAGCTGCCCCGCGGACAAATTGCAGGCCCTGCAGGCCACCAACCCCAATTTCTACACCGTCTCCTACATCAACTGCAGCGCCGCCGTGAAGGCCCTCAGCGATGTCATCTGCACCAGCGGCAACGCCGAGCAAATCGTCCGCGCCTGTCCGCCCCAACGCGACCTCCTCTTCGTCCCCGATGAAAACCTCGGCGCTTGGGTCATGGAAAAAACCGGCCGCCCCATGACCCTCTGGAAGGGCAACTGCTATGTGCATGTCGAATGGACCCACGCCGCCCTCGTCCGCATCCGCCAGCAATATCCCGACGCCCCCATCGTGGCCCATCCCGAATGCCCCCGCTCGGTCCGCATGCTCGCCGACGAAGTCTGCTCCACCGAAAAAATGGTGGCCTATTGCAAACAATCCCCGGCCCGTTGCCTCATCGTGGCCACCGAGCCGGGCATGATCCATCGCCTGCAGAAGGAATGTCCCGATAAAATCTTCGTCGCCGCCCCCACCGAGCGTTGCGCCTGCAATAATTGCAAATACATGAAACTTAACACCCTGGAGAAACTCCTCGATTGCATGCTCCAGCTCGAGCCGCGGGTGGAACTAAGCCCGGACATCCTCCAGCGCGCCCGCCTCCCCATCGAGCGCATGTTGCAGGTCTCCTCCGGCCTCCTCCAGCAATTGCCCTGACCCGTTCTCCCGCCGCCGGGTCATTCCGTTCTCAAATAAGCCGCCGCCGCCTCCAGCACCTCCGCCACGCGGAGATTTTTCAAACACCGATAACCCACCGGACACTCCCGCAAAAAACACGGCGAGCACGGAACTTTTTGATACAAGATCGCATGCCGCTTCTCCCCCGGCAGCCCGGGCGCCGTCAAATGCGGCGACGTGCTGCCAAACAGGGCCACCACCGGCGTCCCCACCGCCGCCGCCAGATGCATCGGCCCGCTGTCATTGGCAATCACCACCCGGCACGCTCCCAACACCGCCGCCAGCTCGCCCAGCGAGGTCTGCCCCGCCCAGTCCCGGATACGCCCCCCCACGGCCCGCGCAATCTGGCCGGTCACCTGGGCATCATGATGACCGCCCACCAAAAGAATTTCCGCCTGCCACTGGCGCTGCAGCTCCTTCGCCAGTTCAATGAAGTTTTCCCGCGGCCAACGCTTGGCCGGCCCATACTCCGCCCCCGGACATAACGCCACCACCGGGCCCGACACGCCGGCCAGCCGCGCCCGAATGCGCTCGGCGCAATCCGGCGCCACGGCAATCTGCGGCGCCAGCGGCTCGGTGCGGGCGCCCACCGCCCCCACGATATGCAGATAATGATACAGGTGATGCGCCTCCCGCGGCGGCGGCGCTTCCGCCCGCAGGCTCCCCGCCAACAACCCTTGTATCTCCTCCGGCGTCCGCTTCCGCATCCGCACATGCCCCGCGCGCGGCGGCACCGCGTGGGTCAAAAGCCATCGGCGCCACGGGGCCGCCATCCCCACTCGCACCGGCACCCGCCCCAGCCACACCTGCAGGGCGGAGCGGGGGGAGTTGGGAAAAATAACCGCCGCATCAAACCGCTCCCGCGCCAGCCGCCGCCCCGTTTTCCACGCGCTCTCCTCGCTGCTGAACGTCAGCACCTCATCCACCGCCGGATGCGCCTGCCACAGCTCGCCCAGCTTCTCATGGCACAGCAGGGTGATGCGCGCCTCCGCGCAATATTCGCGCAGCCGCATCACCGCCGGCGTGGACATCACCGCATCCCCCAGCCAGTTCACCCCACGAATCAGCAGGTGTCGGGCTTGGCGAAATATCTCGGGCAGTGGCGGCTTCCGCATGGCTCTTACTCCTTGGCTGGGACAAGGGCAGGGGAGGGCGCCGGCGCCCGTCCCGGCGTTTTCCAACGATTGTGCACCCAGAACCAGTTGGCCGGATCCCGGCGAATCGCCTGCTCAAACGCCCGATTCACATCCCGCATGATCTCCGCCACCGCCCGCGGCCGGCCCTCCACCATCGTCGGTATCTGCTCCCCCACCTCCAGCCGCCACCGCCCCAGCCCCGTCCGAAAACAATACCCCATGAACAGCGGCAGCCGGTATCGCAGCGCAAATATCGCCGGCGCCGGGTTGGTCGAGGCCTCCCGCCCAAAAAACGGCAGCCGCAAACCCCGCCGCCCCCCATGCTGATCACTCAGCAATCCCAGAATCAACCGCTCCTGCTGAAGCTGCCGCCGCAGCCGCTCCCCGTCCGTCCGCCGTTCAAAATACAGGCAGCCCGTCCGCTCCCGCAACCCCTGCAAAAGTTGATTCAACCGCGGCTGCCGCAGCGCCCGGTAAGTCGTGGCCATCTGCCACCCCGGCAACAGCCGCCGGGCGCGGGCGTACAACTCAAAGTTGCCAAAGTGCCCAATCGCAAACACCACCGACCGCGGCTGCTGCTGCAACACCGCCGGCAGCTCACCCACCCCCCCAAATTCCAGATGCGCCGCCAGCGCCTCATCCGGCATCGCCGCCGTCTTCACGGCGCAGGCAAAGTTCTCCCCAATCCGCTGGAAGTTCTCGCGCGCCAAAGCCCGCACCTCGCGCGCCGAAAGCTCGGGAAACGCCGCCGCCAGATTCCGCCGCGCCATCCGCCGATGCCGCGCATCCAGGCCATACACCAGTCCCCCGCAAAAACGCCCCAGCCGCGCCACCCACCGCAGCGGCAGCGCCTGCAATAAAGCCACCATGCCCCGCGCCACCCAGTATAACAAAAATTCCATAATCTCTTTCAGCGCAGGAAACAGATCCGGCGCACGTAATCGTTGAAGTCCTTGGCGCCCGCAATGATCTTGATCTCCACCCGCATGAAATAAATCGGCAAATCCCGCCGGTCCAGCTTCGGAAAACGCACCGCGTCCTTCTGTGTCGTGAGGATCATCTCCGCCTGCCGCTTCTTGCTCCGGTTGATCACGTTCAGCACCTCCTGCTGCGTAAACCGGTGATGATCCGCAAAGCGTTTCGCATACACCAGCACCCCTCCCAGCCGGGCCAGCCCCGCCTCAAAACTCTCCGGCTGCGCTATGCCGCTCAGCGCGGCAATCTTCCGGCCCTTGATCAACTCCAGCCCCTCTCGCTCGCCCGTGAACACATCCTCAAAATAAAGCGGATGATGCACGCATTCAATAATCGGCGCATGCGGATTGTACCGGGCAATCCGCGCCCGCAGCTCCGCCGTCCGCCCGTCGCTCTTGGTGATGAAAATCGTGCTCGCCCGCGCCAGATGGCTCGGCGGCTCGCGCAGCGTCCCCCGCGGCAGCAGATGCCCGTTGCCAAACGGCTGCTGGCAGTCCACCAGCACCACATCATGCCGCCGCCCCCGCAATTCCCAGTACTGAAACCCGTCATCCAGCAGCAGCGTGTCGCACCCAAACTTCTCAATCGCAAACCGCCCCGCCTTCACCCGGTCCTTGTCCACCAGCACCACCACATCCCGCAGGTTCGACGCCAGCATGTAGGGCTCATCCCCCGCCGTCTCCGAATCCAGCAGCAGATTCTTCCCGTCCGACACAATGCGCGGCGGCGTTTGATCCTCCCGCAGCAGCACCTTGTTGATCAGCCGCTCCCGCAGCGGCGGCGGCCGTGACCGGTAGCCCCGCGACAAAATCGCCACATTCCGCCCCAAATCCCGCAGCTCCCGCGCAAAACGCTCCACCACCGGCGTCTTCCCCGTCCCTCCCACCGACAGATTCCCGATCGCTATCACCTGCACCCCCAGCGTGGTGTCCCGCAATATCCGCACATTGTACAGCCACTGCCGCAGCCGCACCACCACCCCAAACACCCGGCTCAGCACATACAACAGCGCCCGCAAGACCGGCGTCCACCCGCCTCGTCGCTCTCCGACGATGACTTCCAGGACGTAGGTCTCCACCCGTTCTATCCATTCACGCAGCGCGTGACCCATAAACGCGCAGTCTGCCAAGACCCGCGCCCGGCTTCAACCTTTGGTTCGGATTTTATGCCGCCCCGCCCCCCGCCTCCCGGCAGGGCAGGGGACGCATTTGGCATTCCCCCCCATTGCTGCTATGCTATTTTAGTCCTATGAAAGCGTTCTCTTGCGGCACGGCCCTGGCCTTGGCGGCAGTTGTCACCACGCTCTCACTCCCGGCCCAACCGGGCAGCCCCGACGGCATCACCTATCGCACCGGTTATTCGGTCATCATGTCCCTGGGCGCCGACCTCCATAAATCGCTCGATAAAAAATACCAGAAAATCATCCACAAACAGCCCATCTTCCTCGAAACCGACATGATGCCCAGCATCAAACTCGTCGAGTACGAGGACGAAACCGAACCCATGCGCGCCGTTTTCATCTCGGCGGGCTTTATTGACCTGATGAACTACGTCGCCCACGCCCGCGCCATTGACCGCCTCGAAAAGGGTTACTTCCAGAAGTATATCGTCTCCCTCGCCCAGGAAACCGGCGAAAAAGAACTCCACGAACCCCCCAACCTCAAAGACAAACGTTACTGGTCCGATGACATGCTTAACGAGCAAAAGAGCAACTTCAATCAAATGGTCGGCATGGTCGTCGCCATCGAATTGTCCCATCACTACCTCGGCCACTACAAAAAATACAAAAGCAAGCTCGAGGACGCCCAGGGCAAAACCTCTCCCATCAACAATTTCCTCACCCCCGCCGAATGGGAGGAATCCCTCAAATCGGGCGTCCGCAACGCCCTCGATGCCGGCCTCGGCGTCGAGGGCATCAAGGCGCTCTATGATGCCATTGATAAAATGCCCCAGCGCCCCCCCTGGACCGCCTATTTCCTCCCCAACAACGTGAAAGTGGACAAGGTCAAAAAGGACCTGGAAAAGTGGGAAAAACGATTCTTCGCCGGCCAGTCCTTCTAAACCCCTCCGCCCTTATTGCGCCGTCCATCCGCCATCCACCAGGATATCCGCGCCGGTGATGAATCGCGCGTGCTCCGAGCACAGGAACACCGCCAGCGCCCCAATGTCCTCCACCTGCCCCCATTGCCCCAGCGGTATCCGGCTCAGAAAAAACTGGCTCAGCTCAGGATTGCTTAACAGGGGGCGATTCATCTCCGTGGCAAACGGCCCCGGACTGATGCCGTTCACCGTGATCCCCTCCGGCGCCAGCTCCAGTGCCAGCGCCTTCGTAAATCCCAGCAGCCCCGCTTTGCTGGCCGCATAAGCCGCGCGCCCCGCCAGCGCCACATGGCTCATGATCGACGTCATGTTCAATATCCGCCCCCACCCCTGGCCCCGCATCAACGGCACCACCGCCCGGCACATCAAAAAGGCCCCCGTCAGATTGGTGTCCAGCACCTGCCGCCACTCGGCCAGCGTAAATTCCGTCACCGCTTTGCGCACATTTACCCCCGCATTGTTGATGAGGATTTGCACCTTCCCATGATCCTCTGCCAGCCGCACGCCCAACTGATTCACCGCCTCCTCCTGCAGAATGTCCACCACATACGTCCAGGCCTCGCTCCCGCACGCCCGCACCTCCCCCGCCGTCTGCTCCAGCAGCCGGGCATCGCGCGAAACCAGCGCCAGCCGCGCCCCGGCCCGCCCCAGCGCCAGCGCCATCGCCTTGCCCAATCCCTTGCTCGCGCCGGTGATCACCGCCGTCTTGCCCCGCAGGGAGATGCTTTCGCTCATGGCCCGTCATCCAACCACAAAACGGCCGTCCCCTCAACCTTTTCCCCCGGCGTCCCCGCCGCGGCCGGCCGGCGGCCATCAGCCTGGCCTCCGCTTCCTCGGAGCATTCATCCCGCGCTCGCGTCTAACCCCTCAGCATGAAAAATGTCATCATCGTTGCCCTGAGTTGCGCGATCTTTGCGTTCAACCACCTGCAGGCCGCAGAACCCGCCCCGGCGGACAGTTCACCGGCCCGCGCCAACAATGCCTTCGCGCTGGATTTATACCGCCAGCTCCAGGGCCAGCCCGGCAATCTGTTCTTCTCCCCCTACAGCCTGGCCACCGCCCTCACCATGACCCACGCCGGCGCTCGCGACCACACCGCTGCGCAAATGGCGCGCGTGTTGCACCTGGAAACCCTCGCCGATCCCCCCGCCGCATGGCGCCGCTTCACCCAGGGCCTCGACGAGTCCGCCCGCACCAGCGGCATCCAATGGCATGTGGCCAATGCTTTGTGGCCCCAGGCAGGCTACCCCTTCCGTGAAGAGTTCCTGCGCACCATCAAAAATCAGTTCCAGGCCGGCGTGTTCCCCTGTGACTACGCCCGCGACCCCGAAGCCGCCCGCCAGCGCATCAACACCTGGGTGGAAGAGCAGACCCAGCGCAAAATCACCGAACTGATCTCCCCCGGTGTCCTCACCCCCCTCACCCGCATGGTCTTGGTCAATGCCATCTACCTCAAAGGCCGGTGGGAGTATGCCTTCCCCGCCCGCGACACAGCGGATGCCCCATTTCACCTGCCCGGCGGGCGCACCCGCCTCGTCCCCATGATGACCCAAAAACAAACCCTGGGTTATGCCGAAAACCCGGACTGGCAGGCCTTGTCTCTCCCCTACCAAGGCGGACGCTGGGCCATGGTGTTTCTCCTCCCCCGGCGCGTGGACGGACTGGCGGCCCTCGAGGAGCAGATGACCGCGGAAAAACTCGCTCAATGGTTGCAGGGGCTGCGCCCCCGCCAGGTCACCCTCTTCCTCCCGCGCTTCAAGCTCACCAGCCAGTTTCAGTTGAACCAAAAACTCGCCGCCCTGGGCATGACCGATGCCTTCGACATGAATCAGGCCGATTTCTCCGGCATGGACGGCCGCAAAGCCAACCTCTACCTCACCGCCGTCGTGCACAAGGCCGCAGTCGAAATCAATGAGGAGGGCGCCGAGGCCGCAGCCGCTTCCGGCGTTGTCGTGGGCGTGCGCTCGGCACCCCCCCAGCAACCGTTGGTCTTCCGCGCTGATCATCCCTTCCTTTTTCTCATCCGCGATCAAACCACCGGCGCCATCATTTTCCTCGGCCGCCTCACCCAGCCGGAAATCTGACGGGATTTGCCCCTTTCCTGCCGGCCCGCCCCGCGCTATCCTCCGCCGCGTGAGCCGGAAACAGGAAATCTACCAAGAAATGCTCCGCTGGGGGTTGCCGTACATTCGGGACGTGCTCGCCCAGGGCGCCTGGGCCCGCCTGAAAGACCGCTCCGCCCTGCTGGAAGCCCAGCTCCTTCACTCGCTGCCCCACTCCATCCTCGACCCTGATTTTACCGATAATGATCTCTGGTTTCTCAACCACCATGCGCGCGCCTACCTCACCGAAGCCAGCCCCGCCCTCTGCCGCAACTACGACCTCCACCGCAAATTGATCGCGGAGTTGTTCCTGTTGGTGCCCCCCCCACGCCGCGCCGAGCTGAAATGGAACGGCCCGGAATCCTGACCCGCACCCCCTATGCCCCTGGATCCCCGCCCCAAAATCCGCGTGCGCCTCAAACCCCGCACGCCCCCCGCCGATGCCGCCAACTTCCAGGCCGCCGTCCAAGACACCCTCCGCCAGAAAGTCCAGGAAACCGTCACCGCCAATCTGACCGGCGGGCTTTTGATTTGCGGCGCCGCCCTCCTGGCCGCCCTCTTCACCTACTGGATGGCTTTTGCCTTGCTCAGCTTCACCACCGGCTGGCTCTTCACCCTCCCTTACTGGCTCAAGCGCCTGCTCTCCCTGGCCGTGGTGGTGGGGCTTTTCGTCCTCCATGCCCGCACCAACATGGATGAATTGATGGAACTCAAAGTCGCCACCCGCGACGGCAACCCCCCGTTCTCCATCAAATGGCCCGCCGTCGGGCTCCTGCACAATGTGCAGTTGTTTGCCCCGGAAACCCTCCGCAGCCTGATCCGCCTCATCGCCGCCTTCTGGCTCCTCAGCCCCCAGCTCCTTTGGGCCGGCCTCCAGGACATCCGCCGCGCCCAACGCCTCCGCCAGTTGGACATCCCCGCCTGCGCCACCGTCATCAGCATGATGCTGGGCAAAAATAAAAAAGTCTCTTTCGAGGAAATCCTCGCCGCCTACCCCCACCTCGACGTCTGCGGTGTCGCCGCGCAACTCCTGGAATTGGACGGCGTCGTCCCCCTCCGCGAAGACCCCCCCGGCCTGACCCTCACGCCGGATTTGCGCCAGGACTTCCTCGCCGGCTGCGGTTTGTCCGTTTAAGCCTCCCTCCCGGGCCGCTCGCTCCCGACCGGCTTGACATCGCCCTCCTTGGCTCACACTATCAACCGGCTTGGCTGCGCATGGCAGTCCATCATCACTTGAATGATTAAAACTTATGAGTCTATTGCATGACCCTTTCGGTGTGCGCCGCAATTTTGATCTCGGCAACGGGCGCACGGGCGTTCTTTATTCGCTGCCCGCCCTCGAACAGGCCGGCGTCGGCCGCATCTCCCGCCTGCCCGTCTCCTTGCGCCTCGTCCTCGAAGCCGTCCTGCGCCACTGCGATGGCCGCCGCGTCACCGAGCAAAACGTTCGCGACCTGGCCAACTGGCAGCCCCAGGCCCCTCGCACCGCCGAAATCCCCTTCGTCGTCGCCCGCATCGTCCTCCAGGACTTCACCGGCGTCCCCCTCCTGGTGGACCTCGCCGCCATGCGCTCCGCCATGGCCCGCATGGGCCGGGACCCCAAACGCATCGAACCCCTCGTCCCCGTGGATTTGGTGGTGGATCATTCCGTCCAGGTGGATTTCGCCGGCACCCCTGATGCCTTCGCCCGCAACCTCGAGTTGGAATTCCAGCGCAACCGCGAGCGTTACCAGCTCCTCAAATGGGGCATGCAAGCCTTCAAAACCTTCAAAGTCGTGCCCCCCGGCATCGGCATCATCCACCAGGTCAACCTCGAATACCTCGCCAAGGGCGTGCTCGAGCAGCACGGCGTTTATTACCCGGATACCCTCGTCGGCACCGACTCCCACACCACCATGATCAACGGCCTCGGCATCGTCGGCTGGGGCGTCGGCGGCATCGAAGCCGAGGCCGGCATGTTGGGGCAGCCCGTCTATTTCCTCACCCCCGATGTCGTCGGCGTCCACCTCACCGGCAGCCTGCGCGAAGGCGTCACCGCCACCGATGTGGCCTTGACCGTCACCCAGATGCTCCGCAAGGCCAAAGTCGTCGGCAAATTCGTGGAGTTCTTTGGCCCCGGCGCGGCCGCGCTCCCCGTGGTGGACCGCGCCACCATCGCCAACATGGCCCCCGAATACGGCGCCACCATGGGCTTCTTCCCCATGGACGCGGAAACCGTGGCCTACCTCCGCCAGACCGGACGCAGCGAAGACCACTGCCGCCTGTATGAAAATTACTACCAGGCCCAGGGCTTGTGGGGCATCCCCCAGGCCGGCCAGGTGGATTACTCCCAGGTGCTCGAACTGGACCTGAGCACCGTCACCCCCAGCGTCGCCGGCCCCAAGCGCCCCCAGGACCGCATCGAACTCCCCAAACTCAAGGAATCTTTCCAGGCCGCCTTCAGCCGCCCCATCACCGAGAGCGGCTACGGAAAACCGGCAGCCGAGCTGGATTCCGTGCAGGTGGAGGTGTCCCTCAACGGCCAGGGCAAGGCCCGCCTCGGCCACGGCTCGGTCCTCATCGCCTCCATCACCAGTTGCACCAACACCAGCAACCCCACCGTCATGCTCGCCGCCGGCCTGCTCGCTAAAAAAGCCGTCGAACGCGGCCTCCGCACCCCGGCCGGCGTCAAGGCCTCCCTCGCCCCCGGCTCCCGCGTGGTCACCGAATACCTGCGCGATACCGGCCTCCAGCCTTATCTCGATCAGTTGGGCTTCCATCTCGTCGGCTATGGCTGCATGACCTGCATCGGCAACTCGGGACCCCTCCCCGCCCCCGTCGAGGAGGCCGTCGTCAAGCATGACCTCGTCACCGCCGCCGTCCTCTCCGGCAACCGCAACTTCGAGGCCCGCATCCACCAAAACATCAAAGCCAACTTCCTCATGTCACCTCCGCTGGTGGTGGCCTTCGCCCTGGCCGGCCGCGTCCAGGTGGACCTCAGCCGCGAACCCCTCGGTCTCGGCCGCGACGGCCAGCCCGTCTATCTCCGCGATGTCTGGCCCACCCAGGAGGAAATCCGCCAACTCCTCGCCGCCGCCCTCAAACCGGAAACTTTCCGGCGCCTCTATCAGGACTTCGCCAGCCAGAATCCCAAGTGGAATGAAATCCCGGCCACCGTGGGCGAAGTCTTTGCCTGGGACCCCCAATCCACCTACATCCAGGAGCCGCCCTTCTTCGAAAACTTCAGCCTCCAGCCGGGCACCATCACCGAAATCCGCGGCGCCCGCGCCTTGGGCATCTTCGGCGACAGCGTCACCACTGATCACATCTCCCCCGCCGGCGCCATCAAAAAGGCCTCCCCGGCCGGCCAGTACCTGTTGCAGCACGGCGTGGCCTTTGCCGACTTCAACAGCTACGGCTCCCGCCGCGGCAACGACCGCGTCATGACCCGCGGCACCTTTGCCAACGTGCGCATCAAGAACCTCATGGTCCCCGGCGTCGAGGGCGGCGTCACCATCCATCAACCCTCCGGTGAGCAGATGAGCATCTTCGATGCCGCCATGCGCTACGCCCGCGAACAGGTCCCGCTGGTGGTCCTGGCCGGCCATGAATATGGCACCGGCAGCTCCCGCGACTGGGCGGCCAAGGGCACCCGCCTCCTCGGCGTCCGCGCCGTGGTGGCCCGCAGTTTCGAGCGCATCCACCGCTCCAACCTCGTCGGCATGGGCGTTCTGCCCCTCCAATTCCCCGAACCCATCAGCGCCCAGTCGCTCGGCCTCAACGGCACCGAAACCTATGACGTGCTCGGTCTCAACCCCCAGCTCCGCCCCCAGCAATCCCTGACCCTGCGCATCACCCGCGCCAACGGCCAAATCGAAGAAGTCCCCGTCCAATGCCGCATTGATACCCCCATCGAGATCGAATACTACCAGCACGGCGGCATCCTGCCTTTTGTCTTGCGCCAATTGGCCGCCTCGGGTTAAGTTGCGGTTAACTGCTCACTCATGAGTAATAACAAAAGGCTGCGAGATTTTGCTGTCCGGGTTATCTCTCAGTTCGACCGCGAGCATCCTGCCGATGCCATTTTGCGCCGTGAATTCCGCGGGCGCAAAGACATCAGCCGCGAGGAAAGCTGGCACATCAGCCGCCTGGTCTATTCCCATTTCCGCTGGTACGGCTGGCTGAACCCCGAAGACCCCCCGGCCAAACGCATCGAGCGCGCCCTCGAACTCGACGCCGAGTTTCAAAACAATCCCGGCCTCTTCAGCCCCACCGAACTCCGCCGGGCCGTGCCCGCTTGGATCTTTGAACACGCCGAAGTACCCCCGGACTGGCTCGCTTCCCTCCAGCAACCCGTCAAACTCTGGTTGCGCACCAAACCCGGCCAGGCCGAGGCCGTGGCCAAACTCCTGGGCAGCACCAAGCCCGGCCCGCTCCCTGACTCCCTCCTCTACACCGGCCGCGAAGACCTCTTCCGCATCCCGGAGTTTCAGGCCGGCGAATTTCAGTTGCAGGACATTGCCTCCCAGGCTGTCGGCTGGATTTGCGCCCCCCAGTCCAAACAACTCTGGTGGGACACCTGCGCCGGCGAGGGCGGCAAAATGCTCCACCTCGTTTCCCTCATGGGCACCAAAGGCTCCGTCTGGGCCACCGACCGCGCCGAATGGCGGCTCCAGCGCCTCAAACTTCGCGCCCGCCGCTGCCAGGTCTTCAATTACCGCATCGCCCTCTGGGAGGGCGGCCCGGACCTCCCCACCGATTTGAAATTCGACGGCATCTTGGTGGACGCCCCCTGCAGCGGCGTCGGCACCTGGCAGCGCAACCCCCATGCCCGCTGGACCACCTTGCCCCAGGACGTCATCGAGCTGGCCGCCAAACAAAAGGAAATGCTCCACCACGCCGTGGCCGCCCTCAAACCCGGCGGCAAACTGGTCTATTCCGTCTGCACCACCACTTGGGCCGAAACCATCGAGGTGGTCAAAGCCTTTCAAGCCGCGCATCCCGAATTCGAGCCGCTGCCTTTCCCCAACCCCTTTGATCCTGCTGCCCCTCCCGCCCCCACCCTCCAAATCTGGCCGCACCTCCACGGCGGCAACGGCATGTTTGTCGCCGCCTGGCGCAAAGCCGGCCCGCCCCCCGAAGAAGCCTCCCCCAAATCTGCGGACGGGCCTGCCACCGCCCCACCCGCCTGAGCCTTCCCCCCATGAGCCTGCCCTTCAGCGGGCCTCGCCCGGCGGACCCCTCGCCCTCAGGAGCTGCTCATGAGCAGGGCTTGCCTTAAACTGTTTCCCGTCAGGGACTATAACCTGGACCTGACCCTCTCCTGCGGCCAGGCCTTCCGCTGGCATCGCGTCGCCGACGGCTGGGAAGGCGTCGTCGCCGGCAAATGGATCTTCTTGCAATCCGTCCCCGAGGGCCTGCTGGCCACCTGCGCCGAGCCGCTCAACGACTGGCAATGGCTGGCGGATTACCTCCAAATCAACGTCTCGCTGCCCGAGATTTTGCGGACCTTTCCCCCCGATGACCCCCACCTTCAACAAGCCGTTCAATCCGCTTACGGCCTCCGCCTGTTGCGGCAGGAACCTTGGGAATGTCTTGCCTCCTTCATCCTCTCCTCCACCAAACAAATCCCCCACATCCAGCAAATCATCGCCTGCCTCTGCCAGCGATTCGGCGCGCCCGTCCCCGTCCCCCCGGGACACGCCCCCGCCCATGCCTTCCCCACCGCTGACGTCCTGGCCCGCGTCAGCGAGGCCGACTTGCGCGCCTGCCGCATGGGTTTCCGCGCCCGCGCCCTCCACCAGGCCGCCCGGCGCGTGGCGGCCGGCGAACTGCCTCTCGCGCACCTATCCCGCATGGACGAAGCCGAGGCCCGCCGGACCCTCATGACCCTCCACGGTGTCGGCCCCAAAATCGCCAACTGCGTCCTCCTCTTCGCCTGCGGCTTCCCCCGCGCCTTTCCCGTGGATGTCTGGATCATGCGCGCCCTGCGCCAGGCCTACTTTCCCCGCCGCCGCCCCTCGCCCCGGCGGCTCGAGGCCTTCATTCAAAATCACTTCGGCCCCCAGGCAGGATATGCCCAGCAATATCTTTTTCATTTCTGGCGCACCCGCCCCCGGCCGCCCCGTGGGGCAGGGGACTCCCTCCGAAAGCCTGCCTTGACGCTCCCGCAGGCTGGCTTATAGTGCCCCCCGCTGGTTTGCAAAAAACTGATTAAGCATTATGACCAAAATCGTTGACATCAAAGCCCGCGAGGTCCTCGACTCCCGCGGCAATCCCACTGTGGAAGCGGATGTTTACCTGGCTTGTGGCGCCATGGGCCGGGCGGCGGTCCCGTCCGGCGCCAGCACCGGTGAACACGAAGCCCTGGAGCTGCGCGACGGCGATAAAAAACGCTTCAATGGCAAGGGCGTCACCAAGGCCGTCCAAAACATCGTCACCAAAATCCTGCCCAAGCTCGAAGGCATGGACGCCCTCGACCAGGTGGCCGTGGACAACGCCATGCTCAAGCTCGACGGCACGGAGACCAAATCCAAACTCGGCGCCAACGCCATCCTCGCCGTGTCCCTGGCCACCGCCAAGGCGGCCGCCATCGCCACCGGCACCCCGCTTTACAAGTACCTCGGCGGCGTCAACGCCAAGGTCCTCCCCGTCCCCATGGCCAACATCATCAATGGCGGCGCCCACTCCGACGCCCCCATTGATTTCCAGGAATTCATGATCATGCCCGTCGGCTTCGACTCCTTCTCCGAGGGCTTGCGCTCCATCGTCGAAACCTTCCACGCCTTGAAGGCCGTCCTGAAGAAAAAGGGCCTCTCCACCGCTGTCGGCGATGAAGGCGGCTTCGCTCCCCAGCTCGACAGCACCGAAAGTGCCATCGAGGCCATTCTCCAGGCCATCAAGGACGCCGGCTACAAGGCGGGCAAACAAATCTACCTCGCCCTCGATGTCGCCGCCTCCGAGTTCTACAACGGCGACGGCACCTACACCTTCAAAAAGAGCACCGGCAAGACCGTCAGCGGCCCCGAGCTGGTGGACTTCTACGTCCAGTTGGTGGGCAAATATCCCATCGTCAGCATCGAAGACGGCTGCGCCGAAAGCGACTGGAAAAACTGGAAGCTGCTCACCGAAAAACTCGGCGGCAAAATCCAGTTGGTGGGCGACGATCTCTTCGTCACCAACGTCAAATTCCTCCGCAAGGGCATTGACCAGGGCGTCGCCAACTCCATCCTCGTCAAGGTCAACCAAATCGGCAGCCTCACCGAAACCCTCGACGCCGTCGAGCTGGCCAATGACCACGGTTACACCGCCGTCCTGAGCCATCGCTCCGGCGAAACCGAGGACTCCACCATCGCCGACATCGCCGTCGCCACCAACTGCGGCCAGATCAAAACCGGCAGCCTCAGCCGCAGCGATCGCGTCGCCAAGTACAATCAGTTGCTCCGCATCGAACAGGAGCTGGGCAGCCTCGCCGTGTACGGCGGCAAACTCAAAAACTTCTAATCGCCACCCGGCTGCCGATTTAAATCACACGGGCGCTGCCTCGGCGGCGCCCGTTTTCTTTTCTCTCCGCCCCTCGCTCAGGCCTCGGCCGGCCGCGCGTGCTGGGGGGCTTGCGCCGCTGCCGGTCCCTGCAGTAGCTCCCGCACCCGCTCGCGGATGATGGCCTCGCAGCGGCCCACCTCCTCCTGCCGCTGCTTCAAATAATCCGCCGCAATTTCCTGCAAATCATCAATGTTGTATAAATACACGTTCTCCAGAAAATTAACCTCCGGCTCGATGTCCCGCGGCACCGCCAGATCAATCAACAGCAGCGGCTGATTCTCCCGCAGCGCCATCAACGGCGCCAGCTTCGCCCGATCCAGTATGTAATGCGGCGCCGCCGTGCTGCTGATCACAATGTCCACCGCCGCAAACTCCGCCGCCCAATCATCAAACCGCACCGCCCGCCCCCCCAGCTCCTGCGCCAGCGCCACCGCCCGCTCGTAAGAACGGTTGGACACCAGCACGCTCTTGGCCCCGCGCGACAGCAGCGCCCGCGCCGCCTTCTCGCTCGTATCTCCCGCCCCCAGCACCATCACCACCCGCCCGCGCAGCGTATCAAAAATCTTCTCCGCCAGCTCCACCCCCACCGACGCCACCGAAATGCTGCCCCGCTGGATGTGGGTATGCGTCCGCAGATACTTCGCCGTGTTGAAGGCCCGTTGAAAGGCCTTGTTCAGCCGCGGACCGGTAAACCGCCCCTCCAGCGCCAGCTCGTACGCCTTCTTCAACTGCCCCAAAATCTCCGTCTCCCCCAGCACCATGCTGTCCAATCCCGCGGCCACCTTGAACAAATGCTCCAGGCTCTGCGGCTCCGCATATTGGTAAAACGCCTCCTCCACCACCTCCTGCTGGCCCGTGAACTCATGGAAAAAACGCAGCAACGCCCCAAAAGCCTCCGGCGCCGGCGCCGGCGTGTGCGCGTATAACTCCGTCCGGTTGCAGGTGCACACCAGCACCGCCTCCTGCGCCAGCCCCTTCTCCCGCAGCGCCTTCAACGCCTCCGGCAGCCGCGCCGGCGGCAGCGCAAATCGCTCCCGCAATTCCACGGGCGCAGTGCGATGACTGATGCCGACCACCAGAATGCTCATGGTTGATGCAACGGCGACGCCAGATTCGACCCCCAATACGTCAACAACACAAACGCAAACGCCCCCACCGCCCCCCACGCAAACCGCCGCCCCCGCGTGGCAAAACGCCAGTGCAACAACAACAGCGCCGCATACACCCCCCACACCACGCACGACCACACCACCTTGAAATCTTGGTAATAATGCACCCCCGGCGGCGGCGGTATCCCCGCAAACCCCACCACCAGCCCCGCGCTCAATAACCCCAGCCCCGCCACCGTCAGCCACGTCACCACCTTCTCCAGCCGCGTGATCGGCGGCAGCAGCGAAAACAAAATGCGCGTCCGATGCATCTTCAGATCGCGCTCCTGCGTCAGGTACATCACCCCCGCCGCCGCCGCCAGCCCAAACGACCCGTATGCCAGCAGCGTAAACGCCGCATGCAAACTCACCATCACCCCCGTGTAGCTCGTGGCCGTGCTCGGCGTGTCCAGCCCCGGCATCATCGCAAACACCCCCAATCCCACCATCACCGGATTCGCAAACACCGGCAGAAACCGAAACCGCTGCACCAGCGCCAGCCCCAGGCACGCCGACATCATCGCCCACCCAATAAAAACCGTCGCCTCGTACAGATTCGACGTGGGACAACGCTGCAGCGAATAGCCCCGCTTCATCATCGCCAGCAGATGCAGCGCATACGCCACCAGCAGGATCAAATAATGAATGCGGTCATCCCGCCGGAATCCCCGCCGCCACAAAAAAACCGAATACACCAGCCCGATTCCGTACACGATGACCGCCGCTTGAAACCACATCCGATCCGTCAGCAACGGCATGCAGGCTAAAAGTAGAAGAAGGGCCGTTGACTGCAAGGACTTTTCCGCAGGGCAGGGGAGCTGCCCCCCCCCGTCAACCTCCGCCCGCCCATCCCTCACTCCTTGACCACCGTCAGCTCCATCAGCTCCACCGACGCATCGGCCGGCAGCGTCAACAACCACTCCGCCGCAAAGTCCGTCGGCGCGCTGAACGGGATCTTGAACGGCCGCCAGCGATCCGTCGCCCGGATGGACTGCTCAATCAGTTTTTGATTGCCCCATTGCGACACCGCCCCCACGTTCACGCTCGAACCCCGCAGGCTCCGAATGTTTCCTTGCAGGATATACCGCTGCCCGGCCTTCCCGATAAACCGCGGCCCCCGCAATATCGCCTGCCCTCGCCCCTCGCTGGTGGTAACCTGCCAGATGATCCCGCCCCCCACCGGATCATTCACCTTGGCCATCGTCAGTTTCCCCGACCACCCCCCCACCCGCTCCGACCACCCCCTAGGCAGCCACCCGCTCACCATGGTTTCCTGATTCGTGCTCTGCAGCTCCCGCCCCTCCGGCCCCAACGTCTTCACGAAACGGGCATCCCCCGCCAGCGCCTTCTCCATGATGGGATACGCCTCCTCAAATCGCTTCTGCGCATGCAGCACCTGCGCACGGCCCCACAGCACTTCGCTCGTCCGATCATCATGCCGCATCGCCAGCACCGTCAACGCCTCCGCCTCCGCCGGCGCCCGGCTCAACCGCAGCAGCGCCAGTTTCGTGAGCGCCAGCGGATGATCCGGCGCCAGCTCCAACACCGTTGGCAGTTGCGCCTCCTCCCCCGCCTCCACCTGCCGCTGCACAAACTCCGGCACCGTCAACGTGCTGTGCGGCGACGTGGCCCGCCGATCCCGCGCCTCCAAAAACCAGCGCCCCCACACCTCAAAAGGATTCTCCCCGCCCGCCCCCCGGATTTTCTGCTCCAGCTCCCGCAACAAATCACAGGGACGCGGCAGGCTCTCGCTGCCCCCCGCATCACTGATCCGATACCCCCCCACCGCCTCCGCCAGCGCCGGCAGCCAGGCCGGGGCTTTCGTCGGAAAACTGATCAACCACAGCCGCGCCGCCCGGTCATTCCCCGTGGTAATCGCAAACTTCCCATCCGGACTGAAGGCCCCAAAACGCACCGCCTCCTCGTGCTGCAATGGTTCGGCCACCATCAACCCCAAATCCGCATCCCACACCCGCGCCGCCTTGTCCCGGCTGATCGTCATCAAAATATGCCCCTGCGGACTGAACACCACCTGCCGCACCGGACTGTCCAGCCGCAACGGCTCCGTCACCGGCAGCCCCGTCCGCGTATCATAAATCCGCACACTCTGATCCTCCGACCCCGTGGCCACCAGCCGCCCGTCCCGGCTGAAACTGACGCTGTTCACCGCCCCGTCATGGCGCAACCTCTCCGTCACCGGACTCCCGTCAGCCCGAAAGACCCGCGCCGTCCGATCCTCGCACGCCGTCGCCACCAGCCCCCCGTCCGCCGTCACCTCCACATCCCGCACCTCCCCCCCATGCACCAGCGGCGCGCTCAACGGTTTGCCGCTCTGCCCGTCCCAAATCCGCGCCGTCCGATCCCCCGACGCCGTCACCACCACCTTCCCGTTGGCGCTGAACCGCGCCACCCGGATGGCCCGCTCATGGCTCATCACCTCCCCCAACGCCTGCCCATTCTCCGGATTCCACAATCGCGCCGTCCGATCCTCCGAGGCCGTCAACACCCTTTGCCCATCCGGACTGAACGCCACGCTCACAATCCACCCATTGTGTTGCAGCGGCTTGCCCACCGCCTTCCCCGAGGGCACTTCCCACACCCGCGCCGTATAATCCTCCGACCCGGTCACCACCCGCCGGCTGTCGGGACTAAAATGCACGCACCGGATCGGCTTCTCGTGGGGCAGCGTGGCCACCGGCAATCCCGTCGCCAGCTCCCACACCACCGCATTCCGATCCTGTCCCCCCGTCACCACCCACCGGTTGTCCGGGCTGATCGCCGCCACCTCCACAAAACTCCGATGCGGCAGCACCGTCGGCAGCGGCCGCCCCCGCAAACTGTCCCATAACCGCGCCGTGCCATCCCCCGCCGCCGTCAACACCTGCCGGCCATCGGGCCGGAACATGGCCAGCTTGACCGCCCCCTCATGCCGCAACGGCTCCGCATAAGCCTCTCCCCCCGCCACGCTCCAAATCACCGCCGTCCGGTCATCCGACGCCGTCAACAACCATTGCTCATGCGGGCTGAACTCCACCGTGTTCACCCCATCCCCATGCGCCAGCGGCGGACTCAGCGGCTTCCCAGTCGTCGCATCCCAAATCCGCGCCGTCCGATCCCGCGACGCCGTCGCCACCCGCAAACCGCTCGGGCTGAACACCGCCTGATACACCCAATCCCCATGCGTCAACGGCTCCGTCACCGCCTGGCCCGTGCTCACGTCCCACACCCGCGCCGTCTTGTCCCCCGACGCCGTCACCACCTGTTTGCCATCCCCCCGGAATCGCACACTCACCACCCCCCCATTGTGCTTCAACGGCTCGCTGAGCACGGGCTTCCCCGTGGCCGCCTCCAGCAGGTTGGCCACATTGGCCGCCGCCGTGGCCAGGATCCGATCATCGGGACTGAACATCACATCCACCACCGGCCCCTCGTGGCCCAACGGCTCCGTCAACGGCTGGCCATTCTCCACATTCCAAATCCGCGCCTGCCGATTCTGCGTCCCCGTGGCCACCTTGCGCCCATCGTGGCTGAACCGCGCCACCCGCACCCAGTCCTCATGCGCCAGCGCCGGCCCCGCCGGCTTGCCCGTGGCCGCATCCCAGACCTGCGCCGTCCGATCCGCGCTCGCCGTCACCAGCCGCCGCCCGTCCGGACTGAACTCCAGCGCCAGAATATTCCCCCTGTGCCGCATCGGCTCGCCCACCGCCTCCCCGCTTTGCGCGTCAAACAACTGCGCCACATTCGTCGCCGCCGTCGCCAGCCGCCGCCCGTCCGGACTGAACGCCGCCGCCACCACCGGCGCCGCATGCTCCATCACCCGCAACCGCGGCAGCGCCCAATTCCGGTTGTCCAGCAGCGATCGCAACCGCGCCGCCGCGCTCTCATTCTCCGGATTCCAGCGCAGCGCCCGCGCCAGATACGCCAGCGCCCGGCTCTCCTTCTGCTCCTCCGCCAGCCGGGCCCCCGTGTTGAAATCCGCCATGCTCAACGCCCGCTCCACCTCCCGCTTCTTCTCCTCCGCCTCCTTCTGCGCCGCCAGCGCCCGGCGCTCCGACTCCTCCGCCCGCGCCCGCCTCTCCTCCGCCAGCTTCAGCGCCTCGATGCGCCCCTGCTGCGCCTCCTTCTCCCGCTGCAACGCCTCCTCCGCCTTCCGCTGCTGCTCCAGCGCGTTGTCCCGCGCCTTCTCCGCCTCCCGCAACGCCTGATCCCGCGCCGCCTTGGCCGCCAGCTCCCCCTTCAACGCCTCCTCCGCCTTGCGCTTCTCCTCCATCGCAATCTGCCGCTCCTTCTCCGCCTTCATCCGCTCCGTCCGGGCCTGCTGCTCGTTCGCCTTGGCCGTCCGCTCCGCATCCCGCGCCCGCTGTTGCTCCGTGAACAACTGGAACAACAAAAACAGAAACAACACCAGCAGCGCGCTCACCCCCGCCAGAATAATCTGCAACCGCCGCTGCGCCCGCTCGTGATCCCGCTGCTTCAAATCATCAAAATTCACCCCCAGCACCCCCGCCAGCAGCTTCAACAACGCATTCCGCTTCCCGTCCTTCCCCTTCCGCACATCCGCCGCAATCGGCTCCGTCGGAATATTCGTGATCCGCCGCTCCGCATCCACCCAGTACCGGATGGACTCCGGAAAACACTCCTGCAAACCCAGCTCCGGATGATTCGTCGCATTCGGCTCCCCGTCCACAATCAGGCACAACACCCGATCCTCACGCCCCAGCGACTTGAAAATCCGCACCTCCTGATCCACCCATTGCGACTGCGCCGCCCGCGGCGAACAAATCACAATCAAATACCGCGACTCCTTCAGCGCCCGCGTGAGATTCTCCCCCAAATTCGCCGACCCCGGCAGCTCGTCCCGATCCCGGAACACCGGAAACAACCGCTTCGGTATCACCCCGCTCCGCGTCTTCCTCCCCACCAGCCGCCCCGGCACGCGATACGTCTCCAGCCCCCGATGCAGCCAGTCCGCCCACTTGCTGTCGGCGTGGCTGTAACTGATAAAGGCCCAGTACTTAAACTCGCCCGTTGAATCCTCAGTGCTCATCCGCTGTGACCTTGGCACCTGCCGCCCCCACCGGGCGGCGGCCCATGAACCGGATCAGGCTGCGGTGTTGTGCCATCCAACCGCATCAGAATTGGGCGCTCGTGGCTGACGTTGCCCCCTATCAATGCCAGCTTCCCCAACTTTTGTCAAAAACCTTTGCGCCAGCCCCTTCCCCCTCCTCCCTTCCGACCTCAATCCCCCCTCATGTTCATCTGTGTTCATTTGTGTTCATTCGTGGTCAAAAACGCCCATTCGTGTTCATGATTCGTCTTTCTTCGTGTTTATTCGTGGTCAAACCCTTCTTCGTGTCCCTTCGTGTCCATTCGTGGATAACCCCCCTCCTCATATCCATTCGTGTTCATGATTCGTGTTTCTTCGTGTCCATTCGTGGTTAACTCCCTCCCTTCGTGTCCCTTCGTGGTCACCCCCCCATTCGTGTTCATTGAATAATTCACCTCCCCATTCGTGTTCCTTCGTGTTTATTCGTGGTTAACCCCCTCTTCATGTCCCTTCGTGGTCAAAACCCTCCCCCCTCCCCCCCCAATTTTCTGCTCGTCCCCCGTCCCATCCCCTGCTATCCCTCTTCCCCATGTGCGGCATCATTGCCTATGTAGGTTACAAGGAAGCGGCCCCCCTGCTCCTGGATGGACTCCGCCGCCTCGAATACCGCGGCTACGACAGCGCCGGCCTGGCCGTCCTCGGCGAACACCTCCAAACCCGCAAAAAAGCCGGCAAAATCGAAGACGGCCTCGCCCCCCTCCTCGCCCGCGAACCCCTCCACGGCCTCGCCGGCATCGGCCACACCCGCTGGGCCACCCACGGCCCCCCCACCGATGCCAACTCCCACCCCCACCCCGACGCCTCCGGCCGCATCGTCATCGTCCACAACGGCGTCATCGAAAACTACGCCCTCCTCAAAAACCGCCTCCAACTCGCCGGCCACCGCTTCACCTCCGACACCGACACCGAAGTCCTCGCCCACCTCATCGGCTGGCACTACCAGGCCCGCCGCAACACCCCCGGCGCCCTCCACCCCCTCGCCCAGGCCGTCGCCGACGCCCTCCGCGAAGTCATCGGCACCTACGGCCTCGCCGTCCTCTGCGCCGACTTCCCCGGCCTCATCATCGGCGCCCGCCGCGGCTCCCCCCTCATCGTCGGCCTCGCCCAGGGCGAACACTTCCTCGCCAGCGACTCCGCCGCCCTCGTCCCCCACACCCGCGACGTCATCTACCTCCAGGACCACGACCTCGTCCTCCTCACCCCCCAGCGCCACGAAGTCCACCGCCTCCAGGGCGAGGCCGCCCGCGTCGAAATCAGCCGCCTCGAATTCGACACCGCCGCCGCCGAACGCGGCAACTTCCCCCACTTCATGCTCAAAGAAATCTTTGAGCAACCCCAAACCGTCCGCAACACCCTCCGCGGCCGCCTCGACCCCGACGAAGCCACCGCCCGCTTCGGCGGCCTCAACCTCACCCCCGCCGAACTCCGCGAATTCGACCAGGTCCTCATGCTCGCCTGCGGCACCAGTTGGCACGCCGCCCTCCTCGGCGAATACCTCATCGAAGACCTCGCCCACCTCCCCGTCGAAGTCGAATACGCCAGCGAATTCCGCTACCGCAACGCCCCCATCAACAAACACACCCTCGTCCTCGCCATCACCCAGTCCGGCGAAACCGCCGACACCCTCGCCGGCCTCCGCGAAGCCCGCCGCCGCGGCCACAAAGTCCTCTCCCTCTGCAACGTCGTCGGCAGCACCATCGCCCGCGAAGCCGACGGCGGCATCTACCTCCACGCCGGCCCCGAAATCGGCGTCGCCGCCACCAAAACCTTCACCGCCCAGGTCACCGTCCTCACCCTCCTCGCCATCCTCCTCGGCCGCATGCGCATGCTCGGCGCCGCCCACGCCCGCCGCCTCCTCGCCGCCCTCGAAAACCTCCCCGCCCAAATGCAATCCGTCCTCCACCTCCACGATTCCGTCCGCCGCCTCGCCCAAAAATACGCCCACGCCGAAGACTTCTTCTTCCTCGGCCGCCAGTTCAACTTCCCCATCGCCCTCGAAGCCGCCCTCAAACTCAAAGAAATCAGCTACATCCACGCCGAAGGCTACCCCGCCGCCGAAATGAAACACGGCCCCATCGCCATGATTGACCACCGCACCCCCACCGTCATCCTCGCACCCCAGGACAGCCTCTACGAAAAAACCCTCGCCAACCTCGAAGAAATCAAGGCCCGCCAGGGCCCCATCATCGCCCTCGGCACCGTCGGCGACACCACCCTCCCCCAAAAAGCCGACGACACCCTCCTCCTCCCCCACGCCCCCGAATGCCTCTGGCCCCTCCTGGCCATCCTCCCCCTCCAGCTCCTCGCCTACGAAATCGCCGTCGCCCGCGGCTGCGACGTGGACAAACCTCGCAACCTCGCCAAATCCGTCACCGTCGAATAAACCCCGCGCTACCCCCCTTTCTTGCCCTCGCCTCCCGCGCCATTAAAAAAACGAGTATCTCACCTGCAGCCTCAATCTCAAAGTCTTGAAAAAGACCACGAGCACGATAAAGCTTAATGCTTGATCTATGCCCCCCAAGTACAGACCTTGGACGCGCGAGGAGCACATCCTCGCCTTCAATCTCTATTGTAAAATCCCATTCGGGCGGCAACACAGCCGCGCGCCCGAAATTATTGAACTGGCCAGGTTGCTCGGGCGCTCGCCGGGATCAGTGGCACTCAAACTGAACAATTTTGCCCGCCTCGACCCAGAGCTGGCGGCCCGCGGCATCAAAGGCATGCCACACGGAGCCAAAGGAGAAATTGACATCTGGAGAGAATTCGAGGACGACCCCGCATCGCTGGCTTACGAGAGTGAGCGCCTGCTGGCCCAATACACCGGACGCAAACTTGAAGACCTGGCCGCTATTTCGCCTGATGAGTTGCCCCAGGAAGGACGCGAGCGTGAACGCCTGGTGCGCGTGCGCGTAAATCAACACTTCTTTCGGGCGACCGTACTGGCCGCTTACGACGGCAAATGCTGCATCTCCGGCCTGGCGGTGCCAGAACTGCTGGTTGCCAGCCATATCCTCCCATGGGCCGATAACCCAAAACAGCGGATGAACCCCAGAAACGGCCTTTGCCTGAATGCCTTGCACGATCGCGCCTTCGATCGCCGCCTCATGTTCTTTGACGACAATCTTTGCGTCCGCTTCATACCTGGTATCAAATCCCGTGCCGATTGCGAGGGACTCGACTGGTTGTTGCGTTTCGAGGGCCGCCAGCTTCGAAAACCCAATAAATTCATGCCCTCCCCACAGTTCCTTCAAGCCCACGCAAAAACTTGCACCGAATCAAACTCCGCAAACTCCGCCTAACCTCAGGCATTATTTTGTGGGTCTTTAACTATTTATCTAATTCGGCTCGACAGCTATCCCTTAACCTTAAACAGAAAACCGCTTTTCACGGTGCCAAGCTAAGTATTCTGGATTAGGCCAGTATTTAGGATCCTTGGGAAGAATAAGTCTGCGGCCCTCAAAATCTGCCAAGCGTTGACCAGGTAGGCCATTCTCGGTGAACTTTTTTCGGTTTACTATAATATGGAAGTCGTCAGTGATTGACCACAAACCACGATCAAACTGCCAATGCGCATTCTTGCAGAGTGCGAGGCCATTCCGTGGATCATTGTTCCGGCTGTCGCGAAACTCATGGATGTGCGCGGCATCTACTATGCTTTCCATCTTATCAACCCCCAAAGTCGTCATCCGATAGCCGGTTAAAGCGCAGGTGTGCTGGTAAGCGATAATCACAACTTCGATTCGAAAGCGTGCGTCCCGCCCCCGCTCCACTTGTGCGGTGAACAGCGGCCCCACTTGATTGGCATTGCTACCGCCCGCGTTTTCCAGATTAAACATTGCTCGTAGTGCGACACGCTCCGGCTCCCTGAAGTAAGGTGGCGTATCAATTAACACATGTTTCGCCTTCTCACGAAACAAAGGATCCTTGAGGCATTGGAAAAAATCAGGATCAAAACGAACTTTCACAGTCAACCTGGGGTGAGGCGAAGGCTTACCGTCTGCCATTAGTGGCTGCCAGATGCCAGAAGTCTTCAGGTGATGAAATGGTAATCGCAACTCGAGCGGCCGGCGCTTTCGATCCGCAATTACTTGATTGAACAGGCTAAAGCGATAAGCAAGGTCTGGCGAGAGTGACAATTCTTGGCTCTTGATTTCTCCACGATCCGCCATTTCCAAAACCATCAGTAGCAGAAACGGCTTATGTGGCGCGGGGTCACCGCGAGCGCGGTCTATCTTTAGCGTGGCCAGCTTGTGGAGCCAGTATGCTTGATCTTTTTCCATACCACTAAAGGATTGTGAGGTCTTGTTTTATTCTTGCGCCCATAAGTCGGCAGCGCCTAGCGAGAAATTATAAGTACTCCTCAGCCTCCATCTCTACAATACTTTTGGGCATCGCATGCAACCGAAAATGGTCTCTGAGTTCCTCGACACTAGAGAGGTTACCCTATTTCTCTTTTCCAATTTTGGTTTGCTATGAACTTAATTAACATTGCCCCTCACCCCATCGCCTGTCCGCCATTCACCGCCGCTCTTTCCGGGGCAGGGGAGGGCAGCGCAAAACCAGCGCGCCACTTTTCCCCTCACCCCACCCGCCCCTGGCTCTGCGGACGCCGAAGCTGCCGGGGACTCAACCCCAGCCGCTGCTTGAACACCGCGCTCAAATACTCCACATGCTTGAACCCGCACCGCTCCGCAATCTCCACCATCGGCAAATCCGTGTTCACTATCAAATCCTGCGCCCGCTTCAGCCGCGCCTCAATAATCAGTTGATGCACCGACTTGCGCAACACCGCCCGAAACCGCCGCTGCAACACCGTCCGCGACAACCCCACCTGCCGCGCCAGCACGCTCACCTTGATCCCCTCGCACGCATGCTCCCGGATCAACCGCAGCGCCGCCGCCACCTGCCGGTCCTCAATCGCCAGCGTGTCACTCGATAACCGCGTCACCACCCCCGCCGGCGGCACCAGCACCGGCTTCTCCGGCGCCGGCTGCCCCGCCATAAGCTGCTCCAGCAGCGCCGCCGCCTCGTACCCCACCTGCTCATGATTCGGCACCACGCTCGACAACGGCGGATTACACACCTCGCACAACGGCTCGTCATTATCCACCCCAATAATCGTCAACTCATCCGGCACCGCCACCCCCGCCCGCCGGCACGCCTCCAGCAACAACGGCCCCCGCTGATCCGAACACACCATGATCCCCGCCGGCTTCGGCAGCCGCCGCACCCACGCCGCCAAATCATCCTCCACCTCCTCCCACGAACCAAAACTCTCCACCCCCCGCGGCAGATTGTACACCAGGGCGCTCCCCCCCTCCCGCACCACGGCCTCCACAAAGGCCTCCTCCCGGTTGTGCGACCAGTTCTCCCCCTCAATCCCAAAAAAACCAAAATGATGAAACCCCCGCTCCAACAAATGCCCCGCCGCCAGCCGCGCCACCTGCCCATCGTCCACGTGCACCAGCGGCAAAGGCAGCCCGGGCACCACCCCCAGCACATCCACCGCCGGCAACCCCGACGCCAGCACCGCCTCCGCTATCTTCCGATTCTGCACCCGCACAATAATGCCGTCCCCCCGCCACTGCCGCAGCCACTTCGGCACCGCCTCCTCCAGGCTCCGCGGCTGGTAAAACAACGCCCAGGGCCCATGCCGCCGCACATACCGCGCCACCCCGCGCAAGATCGCCCGCCCCGAGGCCAGGGAGGTCTCCACAATCAGCGCCACGTGCGGACGTCGGCCACGGCCATTTCCACCAGCCATATTCGCGCCCATGCAGATTTTTTAACTTCCCAGCACAATAACCCCTGCCTCTGCGGCTTGAAAGCCGAAACTCATCCGCCCGGGCAAAAAGCAGGGCAGGGGAACCCGCATCCCCCAAATCCATTCCGCCCCTTGCCCTGCAACCTTTTCCTGCACCTGCCCCTCCTCCGGCCGCCCCCCCCCGCTCCTCACGGTCACGCCCACGCCCCGCCACCCTTCCAGCCTGACCCAATTCCTTAAGATTTTGCTCCAATTCCTCATGGCCAGAGTTTCGCCCCCGTGGCATATTTCTGCCATGCCTGAAACATCGAGAGTCCGTCTGATGCCGCTTCAGTGGGGCGGCACCTCGTCCCTTGCTGTTTTTCCTTGATGGAGGCAGAATTATTTAATTAACTAAAATAATTATGAAAACGCTCCGCTCCCTCGCCTGTGCCTGCCTCGCCGCAGGCTTCATCCTCTTCCTCAACCCCCTCCAGGCCGCCAGCGGCGGCTGGGTCGGCGGCCTCGGCGGCCCCTGGCACGAACCCACCAATTGGAGCAACGGCGTCGTCCCCAATGACTCCGACGGCTGGGCCATCGCCGAAGTCACCAACGGCCTCGCCCTCATCACCACCTCCACCCCACGCGTCAGCGAGGCCTGGGCCGGCAACAACGGCATCCCCGGCATCATCGTCGTCACCAACGGCGGCGTCCTCAACGTCGCCAACTGGCTCGTCTCCGGCCGCGCCGGCTCCGGCTTCACCCCCATGAGCCATCTCATCGTCCACAACGGCACCGTCAACAAAACCGGCGACGGCTTCCTCGTCGGCGACATCAACAACTGCCGCGGCACCCTCACCATCGCCG
Organism: Verrucomicrobiia bacterium; assembly: GCA_026414565.1. Taxonomy (NCBI): domain Bacteria; kingdom Pseudomonadati; phylum Verrucomicrobiota; class Verrucomicrobiia; species Verrucomicrobiia bacterium. The sequence continues at coordinate 12,043 of JAOAIT010000048.1, read as the reverse complement.
GCACCGGCACCGTCAACGTCAACGGCGGCTGGTTCGGCGTCGGCAACGGCGAAGGCGGCTGGGGCTGGGTGTACATGCGCGATGACGCCCGCCTCCTCCTGGCCGACGGACGCGACTTCAACATCGGCGACTGGGGCACCGGCCGCGGCTGGCTCTACCTCCAGGACAACGCCCGCATCGAAGTCCGCCGCTTCTGGGTCGGCAAAAACGACACCGCCGGCGTCATGATCCAGCGCGGCGGCACCGTCCAGGGCTTCACCCCCACCGCCAACGAATGGCGCATCGGCGAAGGCAACAACGCCTACGGCTTCTACTGGCTCGCCGCCGGCACCTTCAACAACCCCAACAACCTCCACATCGGCGCCAACGGCATCGGCCTCTGGTACCAAAACGGCGGCACCACCACCTGGGGAAGCTGGACCGCCCCCGGCCGCTACGCCAACGGCCGCGGCGTCGTGTACCTCACCTCCGGCCGCGTCAGCCACACCGGCGCCAGCACCCGCTTGTTCGCCGCCGAACAGGGCCGCGGTGAAATCAACGTCCACGGCGACGCCGTCGTGGATTGCAACCTCGGCCTCGTCCTCGCCCACGCCTACAGCGGCGCCACCGGCAAGGGCTACCTCAACCTCAACGGCGGCCGCGTCCAGGTCCCCCGCTTCGAACGCTGGGGCGATGCCCCAGGCGGCCTCGCCTACGTCAGCTTCAACGGCGGCGTCGTCCAGGCCAAGGCCAACGAAGGCGCCTTCTTCGAAAACATGACCGAAGCCCGCGTCTATGCCGGCGGCGCCGTCTTTGACACCGCCGGTTTCAACATCGGCGTCAACCAGCCCCTCCTCGCCCCCTCCGGCAACGGCGTCGCCTCCATCCCCGTCCTCAACGGCGGCAGCGGCTACATGGGCCCGCCCTGGGTTGAAATCGTCGGCGACGGCTTCGGCGCCACCGCCGTGGCCCTCATGGAAGACGACGGCACCAGTAACGGCACCTTCCGCGTCCGCTCCATCCTCGTGACCTGCCCCGGCCGTGACTACGCCACGCCCCCCATGGTCAACCTCCGCGGCGGCCTGCCCGTCACCCCCGCCACCCTCGATGTCGCCACCCTCGCCCCCAATCAAAGCGGCGGCATCACCAAACTGGGCAACGGCATCCTGACCCTCGGCGGCGCCAACACCTTCACCGGCCCCACCCTCGTCCAGGCCGGCGCCATCCGCGCCAACCGCGAAAGCGTCATCGCCGGCGGCGCCAGCCTCACCGTCGCCCTCGGCGCAACCTTCGATCTCAACAACTATGCCCAAACCGTCGGCTCCCTCAGCGGCGCCGGCCAGATCCTCCTCGGCACCGCCACCCTCACCTGTGGCGCTGACAACACCTCCACCGTCTTCTCCGGCTCCATCACCGGCGCGGGCGGCCTCACCAAGCAGGGCACCGGCGCCCTCCTCCTCAGCGGCGTCAACAGCATCGCCGGCACCACCCGCGTCAATGCCGGACGCCTCGTCCTCACCACCGCCTCCACCAACATGGGCAACCTCCGCGTGGCCGACGACGCCACCCTCGGCGTCCAGGTGGCCTCCGCCGGCGGACGCCTCACCGTCGCCAACCTCACCCTGGGCGAAAGCGTCTGGTCCACCCTCGAAGTGGACCTCGGCGCCTTCGGCAATCCCACCATCGCCCCGGTGGAAGTCACCGGCGCCCTCACCTTGAACGGCGATGTCGTCGTCAACCTTTCCGCCGCCAGCCTGGCCGTCGGCCAGTTCCCCATCATCCGCTACGGCACCAAAACCGGCGTCGGCCAGTTTGTCCTCGCCAGCCTGCCCCCGCGCGTCATCGCCGAACTGGTGGACAACGTCGCCAACCAGTCCATTGATGTGCGCGTGACCTCCATCGAAGCCCCCAAATGGGCCGGCATGGTCCCCGGCGGCGCTTGGGATGTCGGCCTCACCACCAACTGGGTGGGCGCTTCCAGCGGCACCCCCATGGTCTTCCAGAATGGCGACGGCGTCTTGTTTGATGACTCCGCCCCCGGCACCACCACCGTCAATCTCCTGACCAACGTCCAGCCCGCCTCCGTCATCCTCAACAACAGCAACCTCACCTACACCCTCACCGGCTCCGGCAAAATCACCGGCCCCGCCGGCCTGACCAAGAACAACGCCGGCGCCGTGACCCTGGCCAACACCGGCGGCAACGATTACGCCGGCCCCACCGTCGTCAATGACGGCCTCTTGCGTGCCGGCGCGGCCAACGTGCTCTCCTCCAACAGCCCCGTGCAGGTCGCCGGCGGCACCCTCGACATCCAGAATTTCAACCAGACCGTGCCGCAGGTAACCCTGGCCTCCGGCGTCATCGCCGGCTCCGGCGGCACCTTGCTGGCGGGCAGTTATCAGGCCCAGAGCGGCCTCATCAGCGCCAACCTCGCCGGCCCGGGCGGCCTCACCAAAACCAGCCCCGGCCAGTTGACCCTCAGCGGCAACAACACCTATGCCGGCGCCACCCTCCTCACCGAGGGCGCCCTCGTCGCCGCCGTCCCCAACACCCTCTCCCCCAACAGCCCCCTCCAGTTGTCCGGTGGCACCCTGAACCTCCTCACCAACCACCAGACCGCCGGCGCCGTGACCCTCACCTCCGGCACCATTGACGGCAGCGGCATGTTGACCGCCCCCTCCTTCAGCCTCGTCAGCGGCACCATCAACGCCAGCCTCGCCGGCCCCGGCAACGTCACCAAGTCCGGCGGCGGCTCCGTCACCGCCAACGGCGCACTCACCCACGCCGGCTCCACCATCGTCAACGGCGGCACCCTCGTCCTCACCGCCCCCAACAGCTACGGCGGCAACACCATCGTCGCCAACGGCGGCGTGGTGGTGGTGAACTCCGATGCCAGCCTCGGCTCCGGCCGGCTCGAACTCAACCCCGGCGGCACCTTGCGCGTCACCGGCACCAACGGCTTTGTCTCCAGCCGCAACATTAACTTCGGCGTGGCCGCCTGGAATGGCGGCACCGTCGCCGTGGATGCAGGCCAGTTCGCCCTCTTCACCGGCGCCATGACCGGCGCCGGCAGTGACACCTACTTCTTCAAAACCGGCCCCGGCGTCATGTATTACGCCGGCAATACCGCCTTCGCCGACGCCACCCACTTCTTTGTCAACGAAGGCTGGCTCGTCCTTAGCAACGCCACCATGTCCGTCAACCGCTGGAGCGGCGTCGCCAGCGCCGCCAATGCCGACGCCGGCCTGGCCATCATGGGCAACACCCGCCTCACCGTCGCCCATGACTTCAACATCGGCGACGTCACCCCCTCCCGCGCCCGCTTCGTCATGATGGGCCAGGACGCCGAAGTCGTCTGCAACGCCTTCGACATCGGCAAACCCGCCAACTGCGTCGGCGTCGCCTACCAGACGGCCGGCGTCATCCGTAACGGCGCCAACTGGTTCGGCGACTGGCGCATCGGCGGCCAGTGGGGCACCGGCGATGTCGGCGCCTATGGCTTCTACCAGCTCGCCGGCGGCGTCTTCTCCAACGTCGTCAACAACTGGCAGGTCGGCGCTTACGCCCAGGGCGTCTATTACCAGTCCGGCGGCACCAACTACCAGGGCGGCTGGACCGCCTTCGGCCGCTTCGGCGGCAGCCCCAGCTACGGCTACGGCGTGGGCTACCTCACCGGCGGCAAGTTCTTCCACGTGCTCCCCGGTCAGCGCGTCATCGTCGCCGAGCAGGGCCGCGGTGAACTGACCCTCGCCCGCTCGGCGGAAATGGATACCGCCGCCGGCATCTGGATCGGCCTCAACTACGGCGGCTTCGCCGGCTACGGCATCCTCAACCTCAACGGCGGCGTCCTCTCCACCCCCAGCGTCACCATGCGCGACGTCGGCGCCACCTCCTACCTCAACCTCAACGGCGGCACCCTCAAGGCCAAGGCCAATGAGCCTAACTTCATCGCCAACCTCTCCGGCGCCTATGTCTATGCCGGCGGCGCGGTGATTGATACCGCCGGGTACGACGTCGCCATCCCGCAACCGCTGCTCGCCCCCGATGGCCAGGGCGTTGTCAGCATCACCCTCGACAACCCCGGCAGCGCCTACCTCGGCCCGCCCATCGTCCAAATCGTCGGCGACGGCACCGGCGCCACCGCCGTGGCCGAAATTGACGTCGCCGCCGGCACCGTCACCAACATCATCGTGACCTCCCCGGGCCGCGGTTACACCGTCGCCACCGTCACCCTCTCGGGCGGCGGCGGCTCCGGCGCCACCGCCACCGCCGTCCTCGGCGACAACGTCTCCGGCGGCCTCACCAAGCTCGGCGGCGGACGCCTCGCCCTCACCGGCGCCAACACCTTCACCGGCCCCGTGCGCGTCTCCGGCGGTACCCTCGTCCACGACGGACGGTTTGCCGGCAACGTCACCGTCGAGGCCGCCGGCGCCCTCGACCTCGGCCCGGCCCTCGAAGACCTCGAAATCCGCGGCACCCTCAACCTGCAGGGCACGCTCTTCCTGGACATCAATCCGGACCAGATGGACAGCGACCGCATCTTCGGGCCGACCAACGTCATCTTCAACGGACGCCTGGTCATCCGCAACCTCGGCGGCCCGCTCCGCGCCGGCGATTCCTTCTGGCTGTTTGACGCCCTGGCCTTCGAGGGCGCCTTCACCGAAGTCGTCCTGCCCGCCCTCGACCCCGGCCTCGCCTGGGATGTTGCAGCCTTGCAGGTCAGCGGCATCCTCCAGGTGGTGCCCGTGATCACCGTGCCCCCGGCCGTCAGCGGCTGGACCCTTGACCGCAACCATAACTCCCTCACCCTCGAGTTCACCGGCCAGGCCGGCCAGACCTACTGGCTCCAGAGCGCCTCGCAGCTCTCCACCAATACCGTCTGGCAGACCATCAGCACCAACACGGCCAACCTCGACACCGGCCGCTTCCTCCACATCATCACCAACTTGACGGAGTTTCCGCAACGCTACTTCCGCTTGGTGAAGCCCTAGGGGCGTCCCGGGCGGGCGGCTCCCCTGAGCCGCAGCGAGCTGGTGACCTTGTCCAAGCCGCCGGGCGCAATGCCCGGCGGCTTTTTAATCTGCAATATGTTACAATGAGGTTAACTATGAAATCCGGTTGGCATCGCTGGCTGGCCCGCGCGGGCGCCTTGCTCCTCGCTGGCTGTTGGTTCTCCCTCAACCCGCCCCTCCCGGCGGCCACCCTCGCCTACTGGCGCTTCGAGGAAGGCCCGGCTGGCGCCCTGGTGTTTAACAACCCCACCCGCTACTCCGCCGATGCCTCCGGCAACGGACACCACGGCTTCTCCGCCTCCCTCCAAAACTCCGCCAGTTATTCCGACCTGATCCCGGGATTCGTCATCCCTCAGACCGGCACACCCAACCGTTTCAGCCTCTACACCGGCCCGGGGGGGGCCGTGCGCGACCTCTACACCACCTCCTCCCTCAATCAGGCCGTCCTCTCCAGTTTCACCATCGAAGCCAGCGTCATGTTTGACGGCCTGGGCACCTGGCAGACCTTTGTCGGACGCGATGCCAACTTCAGCCCCCTCGCCGCCGTCTATTTCCAGATGGTCCAGGACAGCGGACGCCAAAACCATGTCGGCTGCAAAATCATGGACAACGGCAACGTCTTCCGCTCCGTCTTCACCCAGGCCCCCGTCCAGCCGGGCCGCTGGTATCATTTCGCCGTCATCGCCAACGCCACCAATCGCACCCTCTCGCTCCTGCGTTTCGACGAAACCCAGGGCACCTATGTCACCGAAGGCACCACCTCCTGGTTGGGGCCTATGGCCTCCCAAGGCGGCTCCTGGACCCTCGGCCGCGGCATGTACAATGGCAACCCCACCGACAGCTTCAACGGCCGCCTCGATGAGGTCCGCATCAGCGATGTCGCCCTCACCATCCCCGAACTGCTCTGGTCCTGGGCCGTGCCCCGCCAGGTCAGCATCCTCACCCAACCCGCCGATCTCTCCGTGCCCGAGGGCGGCTTCGCCAGCTTTGCCGTCCAACTGGGCGGTCAACCCCCCTTTTCTTTGCAATGGTACCGCAATGGCCAGCCTCTTGCTGGAACCCAGCAATCTACACTCTCCCTCGGCCCGGTGACGCCCGAAGACCACGGCGCCACCTTCTTTGTGACCGCCGCCAACGTGGTCAACGGCCAGCCTTATTCCGTCACCAGTCGCGTCGCCTCCCTCACCGTCGCCGCCGATAACACCCCCCCGGCATTGCTGCGCGCTCAATGGCTGGGCCAGCCCCAGCAAATCAGCCTGCTCTTCTCCGAACCCTTGGAACCGGCCTCGGCCACCACCACCGCCAACTATTCCTTGGACAACGCCGCAGCCGTTCTGGCCGCCCGTTTGACCGCCGACGCCCGCACCGTGCTGCTCGAAACCACCCCCCTCACCCCCGGCCAGCCCTACACCGTCACCGTCAATGGTGTGCGGGATGCCTCCGCCGCCCGCAACCCAATCCCCCCCGGCACCCAGGCCACCTTCACCTGCAACTATCAACCCCTCGCCCGCGCCGGCATCCCTTGGGAAGGGCCTTCCCTGGATGAACCCTTGGGGCCTGCCAGCCGCCGCACCTCCTGGGTCATCTCAGAAATCCATTACCACCCCCCAACCCGCGCGGATGGCCGCAACGCCGAGTTCATCGAAATCTTTAACAGCAACCCCTGGCCCGAGGACCTGAGCGGCTATTACCTCTCCGGCGCAATCAACTACACCTTCCCTTCCAACACCCTCGTCCCCGCCTTGGGCTTTGTCGTCGTGGCCGCCGCTCCCGCTGATCTCCAATCCATCTATGGCCTTTCCGGCGTCCTGGGCCCCTGGGGCCTGGGCCAGAGCCTCCCCAACGACAACGGCCTCCTCCGTCTGCACCACCGCCAGGGCGCCATCCTGTTGGAAGTCGAGTATGAAGACAGCGACCCCTGGCCGGTCGCCCCCGATGGCGGCGGCCACTCCCTCGTTTTGCGCCGCCCCAGCTACGGCGCAAGCGACCCCCGCGCCTGGGGCCCCAGCCAATCCCCCGGCGGCTCCCCCGGGGCCCCCGAACCTGCCCCCCCACCCCTCGGCGGCCTGGCTTGGGTGCGCGTCAATGAAATCCTCGCCAATGCCCCCACCGGAGCAGTGGACTTTGTGGAATTGTTTAACTACGGCACCCAGGCCGTGGACCTCGCTGGCTGCTTCCTCACCGATAACCCGGAAACCAATAAATACATCTTCCCTCCCGGCTCGCTCATTCCTCCCCAAGGTTTTCTGGTGGTGAACCAGCCCGCTCTGGGCTTCGGCCTCAAAGCCGGCGGCGACACCCTCTGGTTCAAGGCTCCTGACGGCTCCCGCGTGCTTGAGGCCGTCCGCTTCGGCCCCCAGGAGCAGGGCGTGACCTGGGGACGCCATCCCGACGGCGCCGCCCTGTTCAACCGCCTGCATACCCCCACCCCCGGCGCCCCCAATGCCCCCGCCAAAATCAGCGAAGTGGTCCTCAACGAAATCATGTTCAACCCCATCAGCCGCAATAACGAGGAGGAGTTTGTGGAATTGCATAATCGCTCCTCCCAGCCCATGGACATCAGCGGCTGGCAGTTGCGCGGCGGCATCAGTTACGTCCTCCCCCCCAACACCTCCATCCCCCCCGGCGGCTTTTTGACCATCGCCCGCAACGCCTCCCGCCTCCGTGCCCTCCACCCCAATCTGCCCCCTTCCTCCATCCTCGGAGATTTCAGCGGCCAGTTGAGCAATCAGGGCGAACGCCTCCAGTTGGCCCGGCCTTCCCCTTCGCTCAGTTGGGAATCCGGCACGCTCGTCACCAATACGCTGATGGTGGGGGTGGACGAAGTCTCCTATCGCGACGGCGGCCGCTGGGGCCGCTGGGCCGATGGCGGCGGCAGCAGCCTCGAACTGGTGGACGCCCGCGCCGACAAACGCCTCGCTCCCGCCTGGGCCGACAGCGATGAATCATCCCGCAGCGGCTGGGCCACAATCGAAGCCACCGGCCTTCTCGATCATGGCAACGGCCCCGCCGACTCCTTGCAAATCCTTCTCCTCGGCCCGGGCGAGTGCCTCGTGGACAACGTCGAAGTCATCCCCCAAGGCGGGGCCAACCTGATCCGCAACCCCGATTTTGAAGGCGGATTGGACTCTTGGTACGCCCAGGGCGCCTTCAAGTACTCTTTCTGGGAAACCAATCAGGGTTACCAAAGCGCCCGCTCCCTCCACGTCGTGGCCACCGACCGCGGCGACACCGGCGCCAACCGCATCCGCACCCGCCTGACCTCCCCCCTCACCGCCGGCCAGACCGCCACCATCCGGGCCCGCGTCAAATGGCTCCGCGGCGAGCCCCAAATCCTCCTCCGCTTGCGCGGCAACTGGTTGGAAGCCGTCGGCAACGCCCTCACCACCACCGCCCTGGGCACCCCCGGCAGGCCCAATTCCCAGCGCCGCCCCAACGCCGGCCCCGCCATTACTGAAGTCAACCATTGGCCCGTCCTGCCCGCCGCCCAGGAACCCGTCACCGTCGCCGCCCGCGTCAGCGACCCCGACCCCCTGGCCTTCGTCTCCTTGCTCTATCGCGTGGACCCCTCCACCAACTGGCTCATCCTCCCCATGCAATATCGCGGCGCCGGCTGGTTCGCCGCACAAATCCCCGGCCAGCCCTCCGGCACTTTATCAGCCTTCTTCATCAGCGCTGGCGATGCCGGCACCCCTCCCGCCACCTCCCGCTTTCCCGCAGATTCCCCTCGCGAATGTCTCGTCCGTTGGGGCGAGCCGGAGCCGGAGGGCGCTTTGGGCGTGTACCGCCTTTGGTTCACCCGCGCCACCCTCGAGGAATGGGTGCGCCGTGAAAAATTGAGCAATGACCCCCTCGATTCCACCTTCGCCTATGGCCGTTACCGCGCCATCTACAATGCCGGCGCCCAGTTCAGCGGCAGCCCCTGGCACAGCCAGTTTTACGATTCGCCCCTGGGCAACTGGTGCAATTACGCCCTCTTCATGCCCTCCGATGACCGCCTCCTGGGCATGACCGATTTCCGCATCTTTTTCCCGGGTAATGATGCCGACGACACCACCGCCCTCCGCGAGCAATTCGGCCTCTGGCTCTGCGAGTGGCTCGGCCTGCCTTTCAACCACCACCGCTTCATCCATTTCTATGTCAACGGCCAGCGCCGCGGCACCATCCTCGAAGACGCCCAAACCCCAGACCCCGACACCATGGAATCCTTCTGGCCCGATACCGGCGGTGACGGTGAACTCTACAAAGTCACCATGTGGCACGAATTCGAGGACAACGCCGCCACCTACGTCACCACCCAGGCCACCCTCCAAAACTTCACCACCTCCGGCGGCGCCAAAAAACTCGCCCGCTACCGCTGGATCTTCTCCCAGCGCGGCAACCCCGACTCCGCCGTGGCCTACACCAATTTGTTTGCCCTGGTGGATGCCGCCAACCTCCCCCTCTCCTCCGTCGAATCCCGCCTCAACCTCATCGCCGACATGGATAAATGGATGCGCCTCTTCGCCTTCGAGCACGCCATCGGCAACTGGGATTCCTGGGGCAACAACAACGGCCAAAATGTCTTCCTCGCCCGCCCCCAAGGCCGTCCCTGGACCTTGATGCCGGTGGATGCCGACATCTTGCTCGGCTCCGCCCCCAGCGACCCCCCCACCTCCGATTTGTTCCGCTCCTCCGACCCCGTCCTCGCCGGCTTGTACACTGTCCCCGCTTACCGCCGCGCCTACTGGCGCGCCTTGTTGGAATTGGCCAACGGCCCCTTCCTCCCCGCCAACGCCAACGCCTGGCTCGACCCCCGTTATGCCGCCCTCCTGACCAACGGCGCGCCGGTCAGCTCCCCTCAGCCCATCAAAAATTACCTCGCCACCCGCCGCAATCAAATCCTCACCCAGGCCGCCGCTGAAGCCACCAGCCCCTTCTCCCTGGCCACCCCCACCAATTTGCTTTCCTCCACCAATCTGCTCACCCTCTCCGGCACCGCCCCCATCGAAGTCGAGCGTTTCCTCGTCAATGGCCTCCCCTGGCCGGTGACCTGGACCACTCTCTCCAACTGGTCCCTCCGCGTGCCTCTAACCCAGGGCCTTCAGACCCTGCAAGTGCAGGCCGTGGATCGTTTCGGCGCCGTGCGTCCCGGCGCCTCCGCCACCTTGACCGTGACCTACCAGCCTCCCCCCGAATCGCCCGTGGGCAAGGTGATGTTCAGCGAGCTGATGTACCAGCCCGCCTGGCCCGGCGCCGAATACGTGGAATTATACAATGCCTCCACCACCTCCGGCTTCGACCTCTCCGGTTGGCGCATCAACGGCCTCGACTACACCTTCCCCCCCGGCGTGTGGATTGCTCCAGCAAGCTACTTGGTAGTCACCAAAGATTTGCATGCCTATTGGAACGCCTACGGCATCAATGCCCCCGCTGTCGGCCAATTCGCCGGTAACCTCCAGAGCGATGGCGAAACCCTCACCCTCCTCAAACCCGGCATACCCCCCGCGCCGGACCTCATCGTGGACCGCGTCCGCTACAGCCCCTTGCCCCCGTGGCCCTCCGGCGCAGCAGGGCAGGGGGCCGCCCTCCAGCTCATAGATGCCGCCCAGGATAACAGCCGCCCCGGCAACTGGAGCGACAATACCCCCCTCTGGCGCTTCTTCTCCTACACCGCCAACGTCGGCAGCGTCACCCGCTTCAGCCGCTTGTCCCTCTACTTCGATAACGGCGGCGATGTGCTCCTCGACGACCTCGCCCTCGTGGTGGGCAATACCCCCGAATCCGGCACCAACTTCCTCGCCAACGGCGGCTTCGAATCACCGCTCCCGCCCGCCTGGCTGATCAGTCCCTCCGGCCTGGCCACCAACAGCTTCATCACCAATGGCACCGCCCGCTCCGGCGCCGCCAGCCTCCGTTTCCACAACGTCCCCGGCTCCGGCAGTGTCTCCCAGTTCTATCAAAACTTGACCAACGTCGTGGCCGCCGGACTGCCCGCCAACACCGTCTGCACTCTGAGTTTCTGGTACCGCTCCGATGGCCGCGGCACCCTCAATCTCTACCTCAACTCCGGTTTCCGCGTCACTCTTCCCCTCGGCTCCGGCTCCGGGAGCACGGCCCGCTTCACCCCGGGCACGTCAAACTCCGTCGCCGCCGTCCTGCCCCCATTCCCTCCCATCTATCTCAACGAAGTGCAGCCCGAAAACCGCTCCGGCCCGCTCGACGGCAGCGGCGAACGCGAACCCTGGCTCGAAATCTACAACGCCGGCGCCGAACCGGTGGACCTTTCCCAGTGCTGGCTCACCGATGACCCGGAGCAGCTCAAACGCTGGGCCTTCCCCACCGGCGCCGTGCTGCAGCCCGGCGAATTCCGCCTCCTCTGGGCCGATGGCGAAACCAACGAAAGCACCCCCGCGGAATGGCACACCAATTTCCGCCCGTCCCCCACCTCCGGCGTGGTGGTCCTCACTCTCGTCTCCTCCAACGTCACCGTCGTGCTCGATGAACTCCGCTACGCCCACCTCGCCCCAGACCGCTCCCACGGCAGCCTCCCCGATGGCCAGCTCTTTTTCCGCCAGAACTTCTATTACCCCACCCCCGCCGCGCCCAATGATGGCCGCGAGCCTTTGCCCGTCATTTTCATCAATGAATGGATGGCGGCCAACACCCGTTTCCTCGCCGACCCGGCCGATGGCGATTATGAAGACTGGTTTGAGCTTTACAACCCCGGCGACTCCCCCGTCGCTCTCGGCGGTTATTACCTCACCGATAACCTGGCCAATCCTCGCCAATTCCGCATCCCCAACGGCTGGTCCATCCCCCCTCGCGGCTTCCTCCTCGTCTGGGCCGATAACGAACCCGGCCAGAACGCCGCCGGCTCCGGTTTGCATGTGAATTTTGCCCTCCGCCAGGCCGGCGAGGCCCTCGGTTTGTTTGCTCCGGATGGCCTGACCCCCATTGACGCCCTCACCTTTGGCCCCCAAACCAACGACCTCAGCCAGGGCCGCTACCCCGACGGCGCCGCCTCCCTGGCCTTCTTCACCTACCCCACCCCCTGTCTCTTATACACATCT
>JAOAIT010000047.1 GCA_026414565.1 Verrucomicrobiia bacterium | reverse complement strand
GAGGTGCGGCCATGAGACGGTGGAGCTGCTGGGTGCTGGGGTGGGCGGGGCTGTTGTGGGCGGGGTGGGTGGGGGCGTATGTGCTGGATTATGACGAGGGGGGGCGTCCGTTGCGGTGGGATTTGGTGGGTTTGCCGGGGTTGGTGAAGACCAATTCGGTGAATCCGCAGACGCGGGCGATCCGGTATTATGTGGCGCAGGATGCGTATTCGGTGACGAATCGGGAGGCGGAGATCGAGGCGGTGCGGGCGAGTTTTGAGCAGTGGGAGGCGGTGCCGGGGACGCATTTGAAGTTTGAGTATGCGGGGCTGGCGCCGGCGGGGATGGATGTTAACACGGGGGACGGGACGAATGTGGTGTACTGGGCGAAGCAGAGCGTGCTGGTGAACGGGGGGAATGACAGCATCAGCGGGACGTTGGGGGTGTGTTTTTTCACGTATTACGAGGGGAATATTTTGGCGGAGGCGGACATCGTGCTCAACGGGGTGCAGCGGCGGTGGTACACGGATTTTCTGGCGACGAATACGCAGGCGTATTTTGTGGAGGGGGTGGTGTTGCATGAGATTGGGCACTGGCTGGGGCTGAGTCATTCGCCGGTGGGGGGGGCGACGATGCTGGCGTATGGGGACATTGGGCAGAGCAGCCAGAGCGGGTTGTCCAGTGATGAGCAGGCGGCGGTGCGGACGTTGTATCCGGCGGCGGGGCAGACGGCGACGCTGGGGCATGTGCGGGGGACGGTGACCAAGGGGGGGCAGCCGGTGAGGGGGGCGGCGGTGTATTTGGAGAACGGGGAGGGGGCGGTGGTGGCGGGGACGGCGACGCGGGCCAATGGCCAGTATGTGATGAGCGGGGTGCCGCCGGGGGCGTATGTGGTGCGGGTGGCGCCGCTGGATCCGCCGGTGAATCAGTGGCTGGTGGCGGGGTATGAGCTGGGGGCGGAGTACGCGATGGCGGACGTGAATTTTTTGACGTCGAGCAATCATGCGGTGACGTTGAGCGCGGGGGTGACGAATGTGGTCCATGTGGCGGTGACGGCGGGGGTGCCGCCGTTTCGGATCACGCAGATCCGCGAGCCGACGGCCAATCCGTTGTCGTATGTGATCAGCTCGGTGCCCATCAAGCTGCAGCCGGGGCAGAGCCAGGTGACGGTGGGGGTGTTTTCGGCGGATTTGCCGGCCAGCGGGCTGGATTTGAAGATTACGGGTCCGGGCGTGACGCACGGGGCGTTGACGGCGCATGCTGCCGGGTCGCCGTTCAATGGGTTGGCCGGGATTTCCGTGGTGGTGAGTGTGGCGACGAATGCGGCGCCGGGGCTGCGGAGCCTGGTGGTGACGCGCACGAATGACGGGGCGCGGGCGTATGCGCATGGTTTTGTGGAAATCCAGGCGGCGGCGCCGGATTTCAATTTTGACGGTTTGGATGATCGTTTTCAGCGGCGGTATTTTGCGCGGTTCACGCAGCCGGAGGCGGCGCCGGGGGCGGATCCGGATCGGGACGGGATGAGCAACGCGGCGGAGGCGGTGGCGGGGACGGTGCCGACGAATGCGGTGTCGGTTTTGAAGGTGGAGCGGGTGGTGCAGGATGCCAGCGGCACGACGGTCATCTGGCGCAGTGTGCCGGGGAAGCGGTATCAGGTGTGGGCGCGGGATCAGGTGGCCACGGCGGGATGGCAGGCGGTGGGTGCGCCGGTGCAGGCGACGGGGGCGACGGCCAGTTTGCTGGATGCGGGGGCCACGCAGCGGGCGTTGCGTTTTTACCGGGTGCAAGTGCTGCCGTAGAGGGGGCGGTTCTGCGGGCTGCGAAAAGAGTTTCGCCGGCCGGGCACTGGCCGCCGGCGGGGGAAAGAGTGGTCAAGAGGGAGCTGGATTGGCGCCGGGATCTCCCCAAACGGCGTGGAGCAACTGCGGGAGGAGGACGCCGCTTGGGCCGTGGAAGGCATGGGTGGCCTGTTCGGTGAGGGCGGTGGGGTTGGGGTTGATTTCGACCACGAGGGCGCCGTGGTCGAGGGCGGTGAAGGGGAGTTGCGCCGCGGGATAGACCTGCATGGAGGTGCCGATGGAGAGAAAGACATCGCAGTTTTCCGCGGCGGCTTCGGCGTCGCGCAACACGTCGGGGGGCAGCATTTCCCCAAACCAAACCACATCGGGCCGGAGCGGGGCGTGACAGTGGGGGCAGCGCGGCGGGGCGGGGTCGTGGCCGTCGTGGTAGTCTTCGAGGGTGAAATGATCGCGGGGGCAGCGGACGCGGAGGATGCAGCCGTGCAGTTCGAGGACGTTGCGGCTGCCGGCCCGTTGATGGAGGCGGTCCACATTTTGGGTGATCAAGGTGAAGCGGGGCGCCAACTGTTCCATGCGGGCCAGGGCGAAGTGGCCGGGGTTGGGCTGGACTTGGCGGAGCCGCTGGCGGCGGAGGGCGTACCATTGCCAGACGCGCTCGGGATTGGCCGCAAAGGCCTCCGGGGTGGCGAGTTCCTCGGGCTTGAATTGGGCCCAGAAGCCGGTCTGGGCGTCGCGGAAGGTGGGGACGCCGCTTTCGGCGGAGACGCCGGCGCCGGTGAAGGCGACGATATGCCGGGCCTGGCGGATGGCCTGCAGGAGTTGCTGGGGGAAAGGGGTTGGTTGCGAGAGCATGAAATTTATGTCGAGCATTGCCGGTGATTTGTCCAGTGCTTTTGCGGTGGTGGAGGCGGAAGGGGGAGAGGGGGCGTGGGCCTGCCATTTGCCTTGTCCCGGCGGCGGCCGGCCGTTAGGTTGGGGGGCATGGGTTGGTGACGGATGGAGATAGCCCGTTACAACGTGCTGGGGGTACAGCTCAGCGCCTTGAACATGGAGCTGGCGCGGCAGGCCATTCGGGAGGCGATTGCGCAGCGCCGGAAGGGGTATGTGTGCGTGACGGGGGTGCATGGGGTGATGGAATGCCAGGAGGATGCGGGGCTGCGGGAGATTCACAACCGGGCTTTTTTGTGCACGCCGGATGGCATGCCGATGGTGTGGCTGGGGCGGCGGCGGGGGCATGCGCATGTGCAGCGGGTGTATGGGCCGGATTTGATGCTGGCGCTGCTGGCCGAGCCGGGGTTGCGGCATTTCTTTTACGGGGGGACGGAGGGGGTGACGGCGCGGCTGCGGGAGAAGATGACGGCGCGATTTCCGGGGGTGCAGATTGTGGGGGAGTACGAGCCGCCGTTTCGGCCGTTGACGGAGGCGGAGCTGGCGGGGCTGGCGGGGCAGGTGGCGGCGGCGCGGCCGGACATCATGTGGATTGGGTTGAGCACGCCCAAGCAGGAGCGTTTTATGGCGGCGCATCTGGAGCGGCTGGAGACGACGCTGATGATCGGGGTGGGGGCGGCGTTTGATTTTCACGCCGGGCGGGTGCCGCAGGCGCCGCGGTGGATGCAGCGGGCGGGGCTGGAATGGTTTTACCGGATGTGCCGGGAGCCGCGGCGGCTGGGGCCGCGGTACTTGAAGAACAACCCGCGTTTTTTGTGGTTGCTGCTGGTGGAGGCGCTGGGCGGGCGGCGGCGGGGTTAGGGGGGCTCAGATTTCGCGGAGGTGCAAGTCCACGATCAGGTCGGCGGCGATTTTTTCGAGGGCGGCGCGGAGGGCGGCGAGGTCGCAGGCGGGGGGCACGCTGATTTGGGCCTGCGCCCGGAAGAGGATTTCGCCGGACATGGGGGCGCTTTCGCAGCCGGTTTCCAGCTCTTCGACGTTGACGTTGTGGGCGGCGAGCACGCGGGAGATGTCGCGCACGATGCCGGGGCGGTCATGTCCGACGAGTTCGAGGCGGAGGAGGCGTCCGGCGGGGGAGGCGGCGGGGGGGGTTGGACCGGCCTGGGCCACGACGTGCAATCCCGCCTGATGCAACTGGCGCAGGGCGTTTTCGAGGGCGGCCTGTTGTTCCGGGGGCACGGCGACGCGGAGGATGCCGGCGAACTGGCCGCCGAGGTGGGCCATGCGGCTTTCGAGCCAGTTGCCGCCGTGGGCGGCCACGAGTGCGGCCACCTGCTCCACCAGGCCGGGGCGGTCGGGGCCGATGATGGTCATGACCAGGGTGCGTTGCATGGCGGCAGGTTAGTCCCGAGGGAGCGGGGTTCACAAGCGCAAAAGGCCGGGGGCGCGGCGTGGGGTGGGGTTTAAAAGCGGCGGAGGTGAGGGGGGAGGGCGGCGGCGAGCCATTCGGCCATGTGGAGGGGGCGGCGCGGGGTGAGGTGTTCCATTTGCTGGCGGCAACTGGCGCCTTCGGCAATGACGACGGCGTCCGGGGGCAGGGCGTTGAGTTGGTCCACGAGGGGGCGGGCCACCTGGAGGGAGAGGGTGTAGTGGGCGTGCTGGTAGCCGAAAGCGCCAGCCATGCCGCAGCAGCCGGTGTCGAGCAAGCGGGCGGCGCTTTGGGGCACGCGGGCGGCGAGGCGGGGCAGATAGGCAGAGGCCAGCAAGGCTTTGGCGTGGCAGTGGGCATGCAAGGCCACGGGGCGGGGTTGCGGTTGGAGGGGGAGGGCGGCGGGTTCGCGGCAGAGGAGGTCGTCCACAAAGGCGCTGAAGAGGTGGCAGCGGGCGGCGATTTCCCCGGCGTGGGGCAGATGGAGTTCGCGGTAGTCCTCGGCAAACATGGCCCAGCAGGAAGGCTCCAGAAACAGGAGGGGGAGCGGCTCTGGTTGGGCGGCGAGGAGGGCGAGATTGTGGCGGCCCAGGCGGGCGGCTTCGGTGAGGTTACCCTGGCTGAAGGCGGGGCGTCCGCAGCAGACGCGCTGGGGCAGGCGGAGGACTTCGAAGCCGGCGGCTTCCAACACCTGGACGGCGGCCTGGCCGATGTGGGGTTGGTGGTAGCGGGTGAAGCAATCGTCCCAGAGGAGGAGGCGTCCGCGGGGGGCGGGGGCGGGCCAGGGGGCGCGGCGGTCCAGCCAGGCATCGAAGCGTTGCGGGGCGAAAGGCGGCAGCAGGCGCTGGGCGGAGAAGCCGAGGAAGCGCTGGAGGAGGCGGCGGACGGGGGCGGCGTGGAGGAGGGCGTTGGCCAGGCGCGGGGCGAGGCAGCCCAGGCGGCCGAGGGTGTCGGTGTGGCTGATGAGGCGGGCGCTCAGCGGCAGGCCGTGGCGGTCATGGCGGGCCTGGAGGATTTCGGCCTTGAGGAGGGCGAGATTGACGTTGGAGGGGCACTCGGTCTGGCAGGCCTTGCAGGCGAGGCAGGTGCCGAGGGTGTATTCGAGTTCGGCGAGGGAGAGGACGGCGGGGCCGCGGGGGCCGAGCTTGCCGGCGAGGGCGGCGCGGAGGGTGTTGGCGCGGCCGCGAGTGGAGAGGGCCTCGTCGCCGGGGGCGATGAAGGTGGGGCACATGGTGGGGGCGGTTTTGAGGCAGCCGCCGCAACCGTTGCATTGCTCCAGGTTGGCGAGGAAGGAGCCGTCGCGCGCGGCGAAGGCCAGGCGCGGGGAGAAGGGGAGGGTGAGCGGGGCGGCGGGGGAGGTGCGGAGGCGGGTATCCACGCGGAAGCGTCCGTCGGGGATGATTTTGCCGGGGTTGAGGTGGTGGCGTGGGTCAAAGAGGCGTTTAATTTCGGCGCAGGCTTCCATGAGGTGCGGGCCGAGGTGGTGGGGGAGGTATTCGGTGCGGGCGATGCCCACGCCGTGCTCGGCGGCGAGGGAGCCGTTGAACTCGCGGCAGATGGCGGAGACTTCATCGCTGATGAGGCGGAGGAGGCGGAGGCCCTCGGGGGTGTGCAAATCGAGGACGGGGCGGATGTGGAGGAGGCCGCTGGCGGCGTGGCCGTAGAAGCAGGCGGAGACGCCCAGCTTGTGGAGGAGGCCGCTGACGGCGGCGTGGTAGGCGGGCAGTTGCGCCGGGTGGACCGCCACATCTTCAATGCAGGTGGCGGGTTTGGCGGGGCCGGCCATGCCGGTGAGGAGGGAGAGGCCGGCTTTGCGGAGGCCCCAGACGAGGTTCATTTCAAGTTCCTGCCGGAGGAGGAGGGTGCGCAGGCCGAGGTGGCGTTGGGCGACGGCGTGGAGGCGGTCGGTGACGTCCTCGTAGAACTCCACCAGGAGGAGGGCTTCGGCGGGTTGGGCGTCGAGGCCGAGGAGGTCGCGGGCGGCCTGGAAGGCGCGCTGGCCGCGGGTTTGGTCAAAGAGGATGCGGTCCACGTGCTCGATGGCCACGGGCTGCAGGTCCAGGAGGGCGACGGTGGCCTGGAGGGCCTCGGGGACGGAGGGAAAGAAGAGGACGGCAAGGCCTTTTTCGCGGGGGAGGGGGACGACGCGCAGCTCGGCGGTGAAGATGCCGGCGAGGGTGCCTTCGCTGCCGGCGAGCAGATGGAGCAGGGCGCGGTCGGGATCGTCCAGGCAGCGGTCGAGGGCGTAGCCGGGGCGGTGTTTGACCAGGCCGGGGGGGAGATGGCGGCGGATGGGTTCGGCGTGGCGGGTGGTGATTTCCTGGACGCGCTGATGGAGCGGGGCGAGGGTGCCGGTGGCGGCGGTGGCGTCCACGGTGACGAGGCGGCCGTCGGCGAGGATGACATCGAGGCTGGCGACGTGATCGCCGGTGCAGCCGAAGCGCGGGGCGCGGGCGCCGGAGGAATTGTTGGCGATCATGCCGCCGAGGGTGGCGCGGGAGCTGGTGGCGACGTCGGGGCCGAACTGGAAGCCGAGGGGTTTGAGGAACTGGTTCAACTGGTCCAGGATCACGCCGGCGCCCACCCGCACGAGGCGACGCTCCGGGTCGAAGCTGTAGATGCGGCGGTTGTGGCGGGCGAGGTCGAGGATGAGGCCGTCATTGAGGGCGCCGCCGGTGAGGCCGCTGCCGGCGCCGCGGGGGGTGACGGAGAGGCCGAGGTCGGCGGCGGTTTGCAAGAGGGCGGCGGCCTGGGGGGCGGTGCCGGGGAAGGCCACGCCGAGCGGGAGGACTTCATAAAGGGAGGCGTCCGTGGCGTAAAGCTGCCGGGTGAGAAGGCGGCAGTCCAGCTCGCAACCGGTGGCCGCCAGGGCGGCCTGTTGGCGGGGCGTGAGCATCCCGCGGTGGATTGTTGATAAGTTGCCATAAAATACCACGAAAATTTGCAGTCGGCGCGTGGGGCGATTGGGGGGAGGCGGGGGCGGGGTTGGGGGGGGGG
>JAOAIT010000046.1 GCA_026414565.1 Verrucomicrobiia bacterium | reverse complement strand
CCCCGCCTTCGGGCCGTTATGAATCACCGTCGCCACCAACACGCCCACGCTGTAATCACCGTTCAGAGGAGAGGAATCTTGTGGGATGGGATTTGCCTCCTCCCTGGCTTCATACGTGCCGATGGTTCCCCACGCTTGCATGGTTTTCGGCTGACCCGAAGCCAATATCCTCCAAAACCTTTCTTCCTTCAAGGCCATTTAGGGGGATGGGGAAATGCAAAGTGCAAAGTGCAAAATGCAAAGTGCAAAACCGGAGGGGACGGAGGCGAGGGGAGAAAAGGTGGCGTATTCACCTTCATATACTTCATAGGGTGGTTTAGTTGTAAGAGGCGGGGCCTGCACGGGGCAGTAAGCTTTGCTGGGGTTCATCTATGGCGCCAAGGTTGCAAAGGGGGAAATGCAAAGTGCAAAGTGCAAAGTGCAAAGTGCAAAATGAAAAATGCAAAACCGGAGAATTGTCGCAGGCGAGGGTGCAAAACGGTGGGCATCAGTCCTAATTGTTAATCCCTGCCGGATTGATATGGCTTCGGCGTCCCCGCCGAAGCCTGTTTGATGACGTGGACACTTAGGAGACCTGCCGCGGGGGGGCACCCAGAGCGAGCTGGTCTATTGGGGCTGGGACAAAACCAAAATCCCCATCGTGCCCTTGGACCCCGACCAGCTCTGGGAATACGACCCGGCCACACCCCGCTACTACCTTGACCGCCACCGTGACCTGCCCCCCGAAGTCGCCGCCGTGGTCCAGCAGGCGGCGGCAGCCACTGCGGCTCAAGGATCATCCTCCTCGTCAGCCCGGTGACCGTCACGGCCTCCCAGTAGGTCTAGGCGGCGCAGGTGAACAACCCTCTTGAGCAGGGCGTCAAGGGTGTCGTCCACGATCACGCCCCCAAAACCGCGCCTTGTCGCCTCAGCTAGAGGCGATTCCTGGAGGTTACCCGCCATAGCCTTGTCAGGTGGCGTGTCGCTCAGCAGCGCCCTTGTCACCGGCCACAGTCTGGCAGCAGGCACAGGTGACCGACCTTCCTCCCGCGCGGCCTGAGCGCGGCTGATTCCTTCACCCCGTTTGTGCGGGACAGCCGGTTGGGTTCACTCCCACTTGTCGCGCGTCTCGTTTGTCTCGTTCAATGCGCCGTCGAGTTTGTCCACCGCCAAACTGATTTCGATTCCGTAGTGAGCGACGAACTCCAATTTGCGGTCGCGCTCCGCGAACCGGATTGTCGCGAGTTCGTAGTAACGGACTTTCTCCTTCACGTTGACTTTGGAGTCAGCGACGCCGCCGAACGACAGTTGCCGCGCTTGCCAGCGCCGTGAGGCAGGTTGAAGCACCCAGCATTTCAACGTGAAGGTTCGCGCCGTTGCGTCGAACGCGATTGAGTCGGCAGTGAACCTCGCGTCGTGGAGCGTTGCAGCGAGCGACTTCAACTCGACCGCGTTGGTTATCCGAGTGGCCATAGTCGCACTCATTACCAAGGCCAGTGATGCCAACCAAGAGGCGGACTATCAATGTGTGGACGTGGCACACCTCCACTTCCAGGAATCAGGTGGAAGTCGAAGCGAATGACGGGCGGTTGCCCTGGAACTCTCAATTGCAGTATCCCGCCGCTGCCCATTCTTCCACCGCCAAGCACGCCTTCAACCATGATTGACTGATGGCCCAGCGCAACGAACTCGTAAGTTCCAACCGCAGCGGCAGCGGTGGCGCAGACGGTGGCAACACCAACCGCGGCGCGAGTTCCGTAATAGGGCACTGGGCCGGCATCCTGGGTTTGTCCGAAGATGCCGCTGTCGTAAGCATCATCGATTTGATTCCAGTCCCCGGCGAGCGCACCACCGAGCGCCTGGCCGATGGAGTTGGCCGAGTCATACCAGCTTTCGGTGAAGCCGCTGTTGAACCACGTCTGGAGATCCCACCAATCACCGTAGTCGAGGCCGTGAGGGTCAACGAACCGAATTGGGTTGTTTCCAACAAAAAGGTAGCAGTTCGGTCCGCCAGCAAGCGGAGAAGGTCTTCGCCCTCGGAGTAGTTCAAACCCCGGTTCGCCCAAGGGGTCTTGATTTGGCCACCGGCCGGTAGAAGGGTTGTAATACCTGTGGCCGTAGTAGAGGAGGCCGGTTTCCCAGTCGTGGTATTTGGTGGAGAAGAGAGGGTTGAAGGTCTGGGAGAGGGGGCCGGTGGCGCGGAGGAGTTCGCCAAAGGGGCCGTACTCGTATTGCGCCACCAATAAGCCATCCGCCCCCCGCACATACCCCATCACATTCCCATTCCCATCATAAAACGGAAAATACACCCCCGCATCCGGCCCATGATGAATCACCGTTGCCAGCAACCCGCCCGCGTTGCAAGCATCGTTCAGAGGAAAGGAATCCTGCGGGATGCTATTTGCCTCCTCCGTTGCATCAAACGCGCCTATGGTTCCCCACGCTTGCATTTGCTTCAGGCTGACTCGGAGCCAATATCCCCCGAAACCTCTCTTCGTTCAAGGCCATTTATGAGGAGAGGGAAATGCAAAATGCAAAGTGCAAAATGAAAAATGCAAAACCGGAGAATTGTCGCAGGCGAGGGTGCAAAACGGTGGGCATCAGTTCTAATTGTTAATCCCTGCCGGATTGGTTGGGCTTCAGCGGGGGCCGGAGGCGGCGCGCGGGACGCGTGCGCTCCCCGAGACCAATGCGAAAGGCAAGATGCAGATGGGGAAATGCAAAGTGCAAAGTGCAAAATGCAAAACCGGAGAATTGTCGCAGGCGAGGGTGCAAAACGGTGGGCATCAGTCCTGATGGCTAATCCCTGCCGGATTGGTTTGGCTTCGGCGGGGGCCGGAGGCGGCGCGCGGGAAGCGTGCGCTCCCCGAGAGCAGAGGGGGCAGTGGGGACGGGTGGGCTGCTGAGGGTGGTTTTGGGGTGGAGGGATGCGCGATGCGGCTTGACCCTGAGCGGCAAATTAGGGACACAAGAGGCCGCAAGCACCGGCATGAGTAGAAAAGCAACTCCAGGCGTATGGTTTTTTGGCGTTGGTGTCTGGCTGGCGGGACTGGCCGCGGGCTGGGCCGCCGCCTGGCCGCAATTCCGGGGGCCGCAGGCCGCGGGAGTGGCCGCCGGCAGTTTTCCCACGGTTTTTGGGCCCAAAACCAATGTGCTTTGGGTGGTGGAGGTGCCTGCCGGACATTCCTCGCCGTGCATTTGGGAAGATTATCTTTTTTTGACGGCGACGGAGGGGGAGCGTCTGTTGACGCTGTGCTACAATCGCCGCGACGGCCGGGAATTGTGGCGGCAGGGGGTCGTGCCGGAGAAACCGGAGCGGGGCATGGGGGCGATGGCGTCGCCCACGCCGGCGACGGATGGGCGGCGGGTGTATGTGTATTTTGGGGCGTTTGGGCTGGTCAGTTATGATTTTGCGGGCAAGGAAATCTGGCGGCGTCCCCTGCCCACGCCGGTGACGCAGCACGGGGCGGGGGCCTCGCCGGTGGTGGCCAACGGGGTGGTGGTCATCAACCGCGATGCCGATGTGGACGCCCATTTGCTGGCAGTCAGCGCCGAGGACGGCCGCACGTTGTGGGACGTGAAGCGGCCCGAAGCGCGCCGGGGTTTTGCCACGCCGTTGTTGTGGCCGGCCCATCAACCGGAGCTGGTCATCCTGCCGGGCACGTTGCAGCTTGCGGCCTATCGGCTCAAGGACGGGGCGGCGGTGTGGCGGGCGCGGGGTCTGCCCAATGAAATGGTGGCCTCCCCGATTTTTGGGGAGGGCCTGTTTTTTGCGGCGGGATGGACGCCTGGGGCGGGGATGCCGGTGTTGCCGGGTTTCGACGAATTGCTGGCGCAGGGGGATCAGGACAAGGACGGGCGGTTGACGCGGGAGGAGGCCCCCCAGGGGACCGCCCGGCGCGATTTCACCTATGTGGACGCCGACAAGGATGGTTTTTTAACCCGCAGCGAGTGGGAGTCCATCAGGGCCATTTACGAGAAGTCGGAAAACGCCCTGCTGGCGGTGCGGCCCGGCGGGGAAGGGGACGTGACCGCCACGCATGTGGCCTGGAAACAAAACCGCGGGCTGCCGTATGTGCCCACGCCCCTTTATTATGAGGGCCGGGTGTATCTGGTGAAAAATGGGGGGCTGTTCTCCTGTTTCGAGGCCCGGACGGGGCGCGCCCTGTATCAGGAGGAGAGGCTGGGCGCGTTGGGGGATTACTACGCCTCGCCGGTGGCCGCCGGTGGCAAAATTCTGGTGTGCTCGCAGGCGGGCATGGCGGTGGTCATCAAGGCGGGCGACACGTTGGAGGTGCTGGCGCGCAATCCGATGGGCGAGCGGATCATGGCCACGCCGGCGATTGTGGACAACGTGCTTTACTTGCGCACCCAGGGCAGGCTCTACGCCCTGGGCGAGCCGCGTGAGTGATAGCAGGCGGGCAACGCGGGGGGCGTTGGCGGCGGCGCGGGTTCAGTGGCCGTCGTTTTTCACATACAACCGCCCGGGCAACTGGCGGGCCAGGCGCTTTAACTCCAGGCCCAGCAAGGCCACTGAGACCACAGAGGCGGGCAGACCGCTGCGATAAATCAGATCGTCCACCGGCGTTTCCTCGGCGCTGAGCAGGCCCAGGATTTTTTGCTCTGTTTCCGTCAGTTCCAGGAGGGGCAGGACGCCGGTTTCGGCCGGGGAGGGCGGGCGGTTGGAGGCGGGAAAAAGGTATTCAAATTCGCTTAAGATATCCTCGGCGTTTTCGCAAAGTTTCGCCCCTTTTTTGATGAGCTCATGGCAACCCTTGCTGCTGGGGGAGTCCACCCGTCCGGGGACGGCAAACACCTGGCGGCCGTAGTCGGTGGCGAAGTGGGCGGTAATCATGGCGCCGCCGTTGAGGCCGGTTTCCACCACCACCGTGCCGAGGGTCATGCCGGCAATGATGCGGTTGCGGATGGGGAAAGTTTGCTTGTCCGCAGGGCGGTTAAACGGGAACTGGGTGAGCAAGGCGCCGTTGGCCGCGATGCGCTCGAAGAGCTCCTGATTTTCCGGGGGGAAAACCAGATTGATGCCGGTGCCGAGCACGCACACGGTGCGCCCGCGGGCGTTCAGGGCGCCCAGATGCGCCGCGGTGTCAATGCCGCGCGCCCCACCGCTGATGACGGTGACGCCGACATAGGCCAGTTGGAACGCGAGTTTTTTGGCCGTCTCGATGCCGTAGTGCGTGGCGTGGCGGGAGCCGACGATGGCCACGGCGTTGCGATCCTTGGGCAGGAGCTGGCCTTTGACATAGAGGACCAGGGGCGGGTCGTAGATTTCCTTGAGCGCGGGCGGGTATTCGTCGTCTGCGCTGGTCACCAGCCGGCAGCCAAACTCCTCGCAGCGGCGCAACTCGGCCGCCAGGTCCACGGTTTTTTCCCAGTTGACGATGGCGCGGGCGGTTTCCTCGCCGATGCCATGGACCTGCTGCAACTGGTGAAAGGAGGCGCGCAGGATGGCTGCTGGCTCGCCAAAATGCTGGAGCAGGTGACGCACCCGCACCGGGCCAATGCCGTCCAACAGGTTGAGCGCCACCAAGGCTTCCCGGTTGTCCATGCCCCGCAGGAATACGGGATCGCTTGTCAGGCGGCAAGCGCAAAGGAAAGGGGAAGGGCCGGCGCGGGGAGGCTCAGGCCCGGCTTTGCAGCATTTCGGCGGCATGGCGGCGGGCCGCGGCGCCTCCGCCCAACATGCGGGTCAATTCCTCGATGCGGCCGGCGGTGTCCAGGCGCTCGATGCTCGTGACTGTGCGGCCGCCGGCGGTTTCCTTGGTGACGCGATAGTGATGGGTGGCCGCGGCCGCCACCTGCGGCAGATGGGTGATGCACAACACCTGATGGCGCCGGGCGATGTGCGCCATCTTGGCGCCCACGGCCCGGGCGGTTTCGCCGCCCACGTTGGCATCCACTTCGTCGAAAATCAGGACGGGCACCTGGTCCTCCTCCGCCAGCACCGTTTTAAGGGCGAGCATCACCCGCGCCATTTCGCCGCTGGAGGCAATGGCCCGCAAGGGCCGCGGCGGCTCGCCCGGATTGGGCGCAAACTGAAACTCCACCGTATCCAGGCCGGACAGGCGGGCGTCAGCGATCCCCGCCGTGGTAAGGGCGGCTTCCAGGCGGCTCTCCTTGAAGCCCAGGTCTTTGAGCTGCGCGGCCACGGCGCGGCAGAGTTTGGGGATGTGTTGGTGACGCAGGCGGGTCAGCTCGGCGCCGGCGCGCTGCAAGTCTTTTTCCACCTCGGCCAGCTCGCGGTCCAGGCGCGCCAGTTCCACGTCGCGCTGTTCAAGCTGCCGGAGTTCCTCGGCGGCCTGGCGGCCAAACTCGAGAATCTGCGCCACGGTGGCGCCGTATTTGCGGCGGAGCGAATGGAGGAGATTGAGCCGTTCCTCCAATTCCTGGAGGCGGGCGGGGTCCAGCTCCAGATGATCGGCATAATGCCGCAGCTCGCGCTGCAAATCGTGCAACCGCTCCACCACCTCATGATGGGTCTCGGCCAGTGGCGCGGCGGTGGGGTCGAGCCGTTGCAGCTCCTGCAGGGCGCGCCCCACGGCGCCCAGCCGCGAGAGCACGGCCTCGTCACTCTCGGCCAGCGCTTCGAGCGCGCCCTGGGCCAGCTCGGCCAGGCGGGCGGCATTGCTGGCGCGGGCGTGTTCGGCCGCCAGGGTTTCCTCCTCCCCCGGCTGCAGGCGGGCGGCGGTGATTTCGTGGACTTGATGGCGCAGCAGGTCCAGCCGCTGGGCATAGGTGCGTTCATCCACAATGAGGGCCGTCCTGGCCGCCTGCAGCTCCTGACGGCGGCGCAGTGCGCGGGCAAAAGCCTGGCGCTGAGGCTCCAGCTTGCCAAAGGCGTCCAGCAGCTCGAGCTGCCGCGCCGGCTGCAGCAGGGATTGATGCTCATGCGGGCCGTGGATGTCCACCAGCCACTGCCCCACCTCCGCCAGCGCCGCGAGCGATGCCGGGGAGCCATTGATGAACTGGCGATTGGCCCCCGCGGCGGTGAACACGCGCTTGAGCAGCAGCTCGCCGTTTTCGCACGGCTCCAAACCGTTTTCCGCCAGAAAATCCGCCAGCGGGGCGCGCAGGCGGTCCACGGAAAACAGCGCCTCCACCACGCATTGCTCGCAGCCGGCGCGCAACAGCGTGCGATCCGCCCGCTCCCCCAGCACGAGGTTGAGCGCGCCGATGAGCATGGACTTGCCGGCGCCCGTCTCGCCGGTGATCACGGTGAGGCCCGGCGCCAGCTCGAGGGTGAGGTCCTCGACCAGCGCCAGATTCTTGATGCGCAACGTGGTGAGCATCCCGGATAATCTCTCTGCGATTGTGGGCGGAGGCTGCGCGCCGGGCAAAGAAAAAAATGCGCCAGCGCCACGCTCAGGCAAACTGGCGCGGGCCGGGAGCTGATGCGGAAAGTCCGTCCCCGGCTATTGCTTCCGGGCTTGCGTGGCGGGGACGGACGGGCAAACATGGCGGCATGCAAGCCACCATGATGTGCCGTTGGTTCGCCGGGTTGTTGTTGGGCTGTGGGCTGGGTTTCGCGGTGACGCTGGACGCCGCCACGTATCATGCCTATGTGGGCAGTTACACCGGCCCCAAGAGCAAGGGCATCCAGTACTTTCAATTTGACGCTTCCACCGGCCGGCTGAGCGGCGGCGCGCTGGCGGCGGAGGTGGCCAATCCCACGTGGCTGGTGGTGCATCCTTCGCGCAAGTATTTGTACGCCTTAAGCGAAGTGGGCGGCGCCCAGGGCGGCGGGATCACGGCCTTCGCGCTGGAGGCGGCCAGTGGCCGGTTGACACGCCTGAACACCCAATCCAGCGGTGGCAACGGCCCGTGTCATCTGGCCGTGGATCGCACCGGGCAATGTCTGTTGGTGGCCAATTACGGCTCCGGCAGTGTGGCCGCGCTGCCCATTCGCGCCGATGGCAGCCTGGGCGAGGCGGCCAGTTTGATACAACATCAAGGCGCCAGCGTGAATCCCCAGCGCCAGAAAGGGCCGCATGCGCATTCGGTGGATGTGGACCCGGCCAACCGCTTTGTGCTGGTGTGCGATTTGGGGCTGGACAAGGTGCTCACCTACCGGCTGGAGCCGGCGAAGGCTCTCCTTGCCCCGGCTGAGCCGCCGCATGTGGCCACGGCCCCGGGGGCGGGCCCGCGGCACCTGGCGTTTCATCCCAATGGCCGGTGGGTGTATGTGATCAATGAATTGAACAATACGGTGGTGCAGTATGCCTACCAGGCGGACAAAGGCTCGTTAACTCCCTTGAGCACCATTCCCACCCTGCCGGAGGGTTTCACGGGGCAAAATACCACCGCAGAAATTGCGGTGCATCCCAACGGCCGGTTTGTCTATGGCAGCAATCGCGGGCACGACAGCATTGTGGTGTATGCCGTGGATGCCAACACCGGGCGGCTGACGCTGGTGCAACATCATCCCAGCGGCGGTAAAACGCCGCGCCACTTTGCGCTTGATCCCTCCGGCCGCTGGTTGTTGAGCGGCAATCAAACGTCAGGCAACCTGGTGGTGCTTGCCGTGGACAACGCCACCGGCCGGCTCAGTGAGACGGGCCACAGCGTGGAGGTGCCGGCCGTGTGCGTGCAATTTGTGCCGGCGCCTTGAGCGCAACCGGCCATTCGCGAGCTGCGCTCCCCATGCGGACGCTCTTCCTGCTCAGGCGGGGCGGCTGAGGGCGGCGATTTTGCGCGCCACCTCGCCCTCATCCACCAGCCGCGCAGCCAGTTCAAAACCCTCGGTCATGGTGCGCGCCGCCCCGGCCACGAAAAGCGCGGCGCCGGCATTGAGCAGGACGGCGTCCCGCCGCGGGCTGCGATCGCGTCCGCTGA
Organism: Verrucomicrobiia bacterium; assembly: GCA_026414565.1. NCBI lineage: Bacteria > Pseudomonadati > Verrucomicrobiota > Verrucomicrobiia > Verrucomicrobiia bacterium. The sequence continues at coordinate 16,450 of JAOAIT010000046.1, read as the reverse complement.
GAATCTCCCGGGCCGCTGCGGCGTTGGCGGCAGGGTCTCCGCCCTGCAAATCTTCCAGCCGCGCCGGTTGCAAAGGCCACTGCTCGGGTGACCAGCGGCTCAGGGCGCGGGCATGTTCCTGGTAAAACTCGGCCACCACCGTCTCGCCCACGGTGGAGAGCTCATCCAGCCAGAGTTCACCGGCCTGGCCGCATACCACCATGCCCCGCCGGACTCCCATGTTTTGCAAAACGCGCCCCAGCGGCTCGCACAGCTCCGGGCGGGGCACCCCCATGAGCTGCGCCGAGGGCCGCGCCGGATTTAACAAGGGGCCGAGGAAATTAAAGATGGTGCGCTGGCCCCGCTCCGCACAGAGCTTGCGGGCCGGCGCAATGTGCCGGAAGGCGGGATGATAGCGGGGGGCAAAGAAAAACGCGAAGCGGTGCTCCTGCAGGCAGGCCACCGCCTGGGCTGGCGACAAATCCACCGGTATGCCCAGGGCCTCGAGCACGTCGGCGCTGCCGCAACGGGAGGTGGCGGCCCGATTGCCGTGCTTGGCCACGGCCACCCCCGCTGCGGCGCAGACCAGGGCCGCCATGGTGGAGAAATTGAGCGTGTGCGCCCGGTCGCCGCCCGTGCCCACCACATCCAAAATGCCCTGCTGGCGCAGCTCGGGGGGCACCTCCACCGGCACCGACAAGGCGCGCAGCTCCAGGGCAAAAGCCGTGATTTCCTCGGGGGTCTCGCCCTTTTGGGCCAAGGCCATCAGGAAATCGGCCTTGGTTTCGGCGGCTTCATTTTCCCGGGTCAGAAATTGGACGGCGGAGCGGATTTGCTCCGGACTCAAACCCTGGCCGGCGCGCAGTTGTTGGATCAAATCAGTTAACACGGTCTCAAAATATCGCCCGGCGCGGCGTCTGCAATGCGGATTTTCCGTCCCGGTGGTGGGCCTTGCCGGGTTTCCGGGAGCGGCTCCGCCGCGGGCTTTACCGGCTTGCGGCGGTCCGGCCGGGCGCCGAAAAAATTTCCGAAAGTGCTTGCTAATTCAAAGATTTAGGCCAACTTTGCTGTGGATAGTGATAACCTGTCGCGTCCCAAACATGGTGAATCAGCAAGTGAACACAGTTGTTCAGTGATGATTTGAAACCCGGCGGTCGGGAACAGTTTCGGTTCAGGCAGGTTGCCCGTTAAAGTACAGTACAGTTCATGAGCACCAAACTCTTCGTGGGAAATCTCTCCTATAACACCACGGAAAACGATCTGCATGACGCCTTTGCCGCCCACGGCACAGTCGTCGAAGCCAACCTGATGGTGGACCGCATGAGCGGCCGCTCCCGGGGATTTGCCTTTGTGACGATGAGCACGCCGGAAGAAGCCCAGCGTGCCATTGAGGCGATGCATGGCGCCGCGCTCGATGGCCGCAACCTGACCGTCAACATCGCCCGTCCGCGCGAAGAACGCCCTCCGGGCGGTGGCGGCGGCGGTGGCCGTGATCGCGGGCCGCGCCGTGACTTCGGCGGGCGCCGCGGTAATCGTTATTAATCCAAGTGTCGCGCCGGTGGCGGGCCAGCCGCCACCGGCTTTTTCTTTTTACGGAGCCATGGCCCAATGGCAGGGCTCCTTTTTTATTTACCGGGGCAAAAAATCAAGGCCCTCCCGCCAGCCAGTCGCTGCCCGCAGACTCAAATCCAGCCAGTCCGCCACGCCCAAGCGGCGGCTGGCCGCCGCCCGCGCCTGGTGGTGCTCGCGCCTGAACCCGGTAACACAATGTTCGTCCGGGGCGTCCAATTCATAGAAGTTGCTTTTGCAGTCGCCGCGCAGCGAGTAAGTTAAGGCGAAGCCCATGAGAACTTTGGCCATTTGCGCAGGAATCATGCTGGCGCTGGGCGCAGGCCCGCTGGCCGCCGCGCCCAGCCCTGCCGAACGGGCAGAACGCCAGGCCCGCCGCGCCCAGGCCCGCGAAGTGGCCCTTTTGCTGCGTGAACTGAATCCGCGCGCCCCGCGCCTGGCCGCCGCCCAGCCGGCGCCCGCCCCACCCGCCCGGCCGGCCACCAATAAAACCGCCGCCCCCCCGGCGGCCGCGGCCCCCAAAGCCGCCGTCCGGCCGGCCACCAATGCGGCGCCGCCTTTGCCGCTTTCCGCGGCGAATCCCTACGAGGCGCCGCACCTTAAACTGCCCCTCACGCCGCTGGATGAAATCGTGCAGCGCCAATGGCAGAAACTGGGCATTACGCCGGCGCCGCCGTGCTCGGATGCGGTATTTGTGCGGCGGGTGTACTTGGATGTCATCGGCACGCTGCCCACCGCGCTGGAGGCCCGCGAGTTTTTGCTGGATCGCAACCCCAACAAACGCAAGCTCCTGATTGACCGGCTGCTGGAGCGGGAGGAATACGCCGATTATTGGACCCTGAAATGGGCCGATTTGCTGCGCGTGAAGGCCGAGTTTCCCATCAACCTCTGGCCCAATGCGGTGCAGGCCTATCATCGCTATCTGTACACCAGCCTGCGGGACAACAAACCGTATGACCAGTTTGCCCGCGAGCTGCTCACCGCCAGCGGCAGCAACTTCCGCGTGGGCCAGGTGAACTTCTACCGCGCCGTGCAGGATAAAACCCCGGAAGGCATCGCCCGGGCCGTGGCCCTGACCTTCATGGGCGAGCGCGCCGAGCAATGGCCGCCCGAAAAACTGGCGGGACTGGCCGGATTCTTTGCCCATCTCGGCTTCAAAAGCACGACGGAATGGAAGGAGGAAATCGTCTATTTCGATCCGCTCCTGCAACCCACCCAAAAAATTGCGGGGCTGGAGTTGAAGCCGGTGTTTCCGGACGGCACGCCCCCGCGCATCCTGCCCGCCGAGGATCCGCGCGAGGTTTTTGCGCGCTGGCTCACCAGCCCGCAAAATCCCTGGTTCGCCCGCAACCTGGCCAACCGCGCCTGGTTCTGGTTCATGGGCCGCGGCATCATTCACGAGCCGGATGATGCGCGGCCGGACAACCCGCCCTCCAACCCCGAGCTGCTGGCCTATCTGGAAAAAGAACTGGTGGCGGCGAAGTACGACATGAAGCGGCTCTTCCGCCTGATTCTCAATTCCCGCACCTACCAATCCTCGGCCCTGCTGCCCCAACCGCATCCCAAGGCCGCCGAGCAGTTTGCCTACTACCCCATGCGCCGGCTGGAGGCGGAAGTGTTGATTGATGCGCTCAACCAAGTCACCGGCACCACCGAGAAATATTCCAGCCCCATCCCCGAGCCATTCACCTTCATCCCGGAAAACCAGCGCTCCATTGCGCTGGCCGATGGCAGCATCACCAGCCCGTTTCTGGAGCTGTTCGGGCGCCCGCCCCGAGACACCGGCCTGGAGCTGGAGCGCAACAACCGCCTGACCGCCGCGCAGCGCCTGCACCTGCTCAATTCCAGCCACATTCAGCGCAAGCTCGAGCGCAGCCAGATGATTGCCTACCAGATGCAGGGCAACCGGCCCCTGCGCGAGATCATCAGCAATATTTACCTGGGCATTCTTTCCCGCTGGCCCACGGAGAAGGAGCTGCGCACCTTCGAGCAATACGTCCAGGAATCCGGCCTCAAGCCCCGCGATGCCGCCCTGGACCTCTCCTGGTCGCTCATCAACAGCAGCGAGTTCTTATTCCGACATTGAACCGCGGCGCGGTCCGGCTGACATTCATTCCCCCCGCCATGCTCCAAAAATCAGGCCGCTCAACGTGGCCATCAGGATGACCAGGCCCACGTAAGCCACCGTCTTGCGCGTGCCCATGATTTGACGCAGCACCAGCATGTTGGGCAGCGACAGGGCCGGCCCCGCCAGCAAGAGCGCCAGCGCCGGCCCCTGCCCCATGCCGGCGCCCAGCAAACCTTGCACGATGGGCACCTCGGTCAGCGTGGCGAAATACATGAATGCCCCCACCACGGACGAAACGGCATTGGCCGAGAGGGAATTGCCGCCCACCGCCTGCTGCACCCAGGCGGAGGGGATCAACGCCTCCTGCCCCGGCCGGCCCAGGAGAAAACCCGCGGCAAACACCCCGGCCAGCAGGAGCGGCAGGATTTGTTTGGCCAGGGCCCAGGTGGCCTCAAGCCACGGGCGGCCTTCGTCCGGATGCCGCAGGCACAGCCCCACCAACCCCACCGTGCCGGCCACAAACGCCGGCAAAGGGGTGGAGGGAAAAGCCCAGGCTAGGGCGGCCACCAGCCCCCCCACGAGGGCCAATCCGCCCCAGGCAAAGCCAAACCACCGCCCCAACACCAAAGCCAGCCCGGCCGCGCTCAGGGCGGTCAGCCGCCATTTCCAAGCATGCACCGCCGCCCACAGTCCACCCTCGCCGGCGGGTCGTCCCCAGTTGGCAAAAATCAGCACCGCGGCCAGCAGCGCAAAAAATATCGCGTTCTGTATGAGCGGCCGGCGTGTCTCCGGCGCCGGCATCTGGGCGGCGGCCGCGGACCGCGCCTGTTCTTCCCGGCGAAACAGCGCGTGCATGGCCAGGCCGATGACAACACTGAACAGCACCGCGCCCACCGCCCGGCCCGCTCCCAGAGGCCAGCCCAAAATGCGGGCGGTCAGGACCATGGCCAGCACGTTGATGGCCGGGCCGGCATAAAGAAAGGCCACCGCCGGCCCCAACCCCGCCCCGCGCTGCCAGATGCCCCCAAACAACGGCAGCACCGTGCAGGAGCACACCGCCAAAATGCCGCCCGAAACCGAGGCCACCCCATAAGCCAGCGGCCGGGGAGCGGCCGGCCCCAAGTAGCGCATCACCGCCGCCTGATTCACAAACACGCTGATCGCCCCGGCGATGAACAGCGCCGGAATGAGACACAACACGACGTGCTCGCGGGCGTACCAGCGAGTCAGCGCCAGCCCCTCCCGCAGGGCCTGGTCGAAGCGGGCCTCCCCCACCGGCAGGAAAAAGCAGAATAGAAACACCGCCACCAGGGCGGCGAGTATCTTCAGCTCGCGCCAGCGGGATGCGGATGCCTCGGATGAGCAAGTTAAGGCGGCCATACGTGGGCTTGGCGTTCGGTTGTCTGGCTTGATGGGCGAAAAATCGCCGCCAAATTATCCTTGCGGCGGCTGAGCTTCCATGACGCATTGCACAAAATGGATTACGCACGGCATGGCCAGGCGGTAGAAAACCTGCGTGCCGCGCTTTTCATCCTCCACAATCCCGGCGTGTTTCAACACGGAAAGATGTCGCGAGACGGTGGGCATTTCCGTGCCCACCAGCTTTGTCAGCTCACACACGCAACGCTCGCCCTTGGCCAGCTCGGTGACCATGAGCAGGCGGCCGGGATGGGCCAGGGCCTTGAACACGAGGGCGGGACGCTTAAGCTCCGCGGTTTTAAGCGAGACAGTCATGGTTCAAATAATTAGCTAAATAGCTAATAATGTCAACTGTTTTCGCCCTGATGCCTCCCCCCAAGGGGCAGAGAGGGGGGGTGCGATTTCGCCCTAAAGTGTTTGCCCCAAACTGCCGAAGAGGATGCAGGGGCGAATTATATCAAGCCCCGCGGCATGAAGTGTCATCGAAAAAGAAGTGGTTTGAGGTCCCAGGCGTCCGTATGGACTTTAAGTCTGGGTTTGGTTTGCCTCCCGGCAGGGTTGCCGGGAGCGGAGCCCCATGCCGTGCCCTCAACAAACGTCCCGAGTGCGGCGTTGCTGGGGCTGGAGCTGGAGCAATTGTTGCAATTGCAGGCGGGTACGGTGGAAGGGGCCTCCCGCCGTCGCCAGCCCAAGGGGGAGGCGCCGTCGGCCGTGACCCTATTAACCGCCGATGACATCCAAAAGCACGGCTGGCGGACGCTTGCTGACGCTCTGAACAGCGTGCCGGGCCTGTACACCACCAATGACCGGGATTATTGGTATTTGGGAACGCGCGGTTTCAACCGGCCCGGCGACTACAATTCGCGCTACCTGCTGTTGCTCAACGGACACCGCCTGAACAACAGCATTTACGACAGCGCCCCCATCGGGCCGGAGTTTCCGGTGGATTTGGATTTGATCGAGCGCATCGAGGTCATCCCGGGGCCGGGGGCGGCCATGTACGGCAACAATGCCTTTTTTGGGGTCATCAACGTCATCACCAAAAAAGGCCGTGACCTCGGCGGCGCGGAGGCCTCGGCGAGCATGGGCAGTCATGTGGCCGGGCACGGGCGGTTTTCGTATGGCCAGTTTTTTACCAATTCCGGGGTGGAGCTGCTTCTGAGCGGAGATTATGGCTATGATCCGGGGCCGCGGCAGTTGAGTTTCACTGACGCCGCCGGCAAGGTGTGGACCTCCCGCCGCCAAGATTATGTGGAAACGGCGCGATTTTTGGGGGCGCTAAGCTGGCGTGATTGGTCGCTGAACGCCGCCTTTAGCCGTGCGCCCAACGGCATTCCCAGCGGCACTTATGCCAGTGATCCTGGCGATCCGCGCACTCAATGGGAGGAACAGTATGGCTACTTGCAGGTTAAGTGGGACCATTCCTGGGGGGAAGACCGCCGTCTGCAGGCGCGCAGTTTCTACAATGACTATCGCTATCGGGGGTGGTATCCCTATGGGGGCATCTTGACCATTGACCAGGCCATAGGCCGGGAATACGGCGTGGAAGCGCAGTTTGACGCCCGGCTTTGGGACCGCCACCTGCTCACCCTGGGCACCGAGTTCCATCATCATATCACCCAGGACCAAAACTACTGGGACGAAACGGGCGTTACCTACTGTGACGATCACCGCAGTCATTGGCTGTGGGCGGGGTTTGCCCAGATGGAATGGGTGCTGCGCCGCAACCTCCGGCTTAACACCGGCGGCCGACTGGATTATCATTCCTGGCACCGCTGGGAAGCCAACCCACGGCTGGCCTTGATCTATCAGCCTTGGCAGCGTACCACCCTCAAGGCACTTTATGGCACGGCCTACCGTGCGCCCAATGTCTTCGAGATGTACTATCAAGCCGATGACGGTTACACCATCAACCCGGCTTTGCGTCCCGAAACCATCACGACTTATGAGCTGGTGTGGGAACAGCGGCTGGCGCAACGGCTGACCCTGCGCCTCTCCGGCTATCACTACCGGATTCACGATCTGATTTCAATGGAGCCCCAACCCGGCACCGGCCTGCTGCAATACCAAAACCTTGATCGGGTCCGTGCCTCCGGTCTGGAAACCGCGCTGGATTACCTCTTCGACAACGGCTGGCGCTGGCGTGCCAGCTACGCCCTGCAGCGCAACCGTGTCCGCGGCCAAAGTTTGGACAACTCGCCACAACACCTGGTCAAAAACCACCTTTCCATTCCCCTCTATCGGGATCGGTGGTGGTGGAACATTGAATGCCTTTATTCCAGCGACACCCAGACCGGGATGCCGGGGGTGGAGGCCAATGATTACTGGCTGCTTAACATGACCTTGTGGAGCCGGCCTTTCGGGAAAAACTTCGATTTTTCCGCCAGTGTCTATAATGTGCTTGGACACAAGTACGCCTATCCGGTGGGGGATGAGTTTTGGGTTAATTCCGGCCCGCTCATGGAATTTTCGGGGCGCGAATTCCGGCTGAAACTGACCTACCGCTTTTAACCCAACCATGTCCTGGCGCCGCCACAAGGCCCATTGGTTCGGCCCCGCCCCACGCCGGAGCGGGTGGTGGCTGCTGCTCAGCCTGAGCGCCTTCTTCAGCCTGGCGGCGGAAAGTGAGCTGCCCCAGCCCACCGAGGCGGAATTGAAAGCGGCCGTGGTCTATCAAATCACGCGCTTTGTGGAATGGCCCGCGCCGCCGCCCACCAATGCGCCGCTGGTCATTGGCGTGGTGGGCGAAGGCCCGTTGATCGCCGCCCTGGAGCAACTGGCCAACGCCGCCCCCGCCTCCCTGGGCCGCGCCTTGACAATCCAAAAACTCCCCCCTAGCCTTTCGCGCACCAACGCTGCCAAGTGCCACGTGGTGGTTATTGGCGAGCAGGTACCGGAGCGGGCAATGACCACCATGCTAGCAGACCTCGATGGGCAGGGCATTCTGACAGTGAGTGCGTTGCCGGACTTTTGCCGCAAAGGAGGCATGGTCGGTTTGAATCTTAGCGATCGCCGGGTCCAAATTGAAATCAACCTCAACGCTTGTGAGCGCGCCCGTCTGCGTCCCAGCTCCCGGCTGCTGCGGCAGGCGAAAATTGTGGCCGGGCCGACTCCGCCTTCCCGTTAGCCCCTATGTCCGCCCTGCGCTCATGGTTTTTGCAGTTGCCGCTGGCCCGCAAGCTCGGCGGGCTGACCATGGCCACAGTGTTCTTGGCCTTCGTGGCGTGTTTGGCCGCGGTCATGGCGGCAGGAGTCTATTCCTTCAGCCAGGAGGCGCAGCGGCGATTTGCGGCGCTGGCGGACGTTCTGGCCCGGGAATGTACCGTGGCATTAGTGTTTGAAAATGCGCGGGACGCCCAGGATACGCTGGGCGCTTTGGCGCAGGACCGGGATGTGGAGGCCGCCTGGATTTTGACCCCCAAACGCAAAGTCTTTGCCGAGTATCAGCGCAACCCGGCCTCTCCCCATCCTCTACCGGAGCAGGCGACTTCCTCGGCGCTGGCCATGTGGTGGAGCCGCTGCCTGGTCATCGAGCGGCCCATTGAACAAAGCGGCCAGCTCCTGGGCCATGTGGTGGTGGCCAGCAGTTTGGATGCTTATGAGAAACTGCTGCTGCAGCAGGCGGGCTGGATGCTGTTGGGGATGGGGCTGGCCCTTCTGGCGACCGGGCTGGTCTTGCGCCGGCTGTTGCGGCCGGTCACGGCCCCCATCATGGAGCTGGCCTCCGTGGCCCGGCAGGTTTCGGAGAATCGCAATTATTCGGTGCGCGCCCGCGCAGCAGCCCCCGACGAAGTGGGCCAGCTTGTCCACGCCTTTAATTACATGCTCGAGGCGGTGCAGACGCGGGATGCCGAGTTGGAGCAGGCCCGGGCCACCTTGGAACAGCGGGTGCAGGAGCGCACCGCTGAACTGCAGCGCGAGGTTGTGGAACGCCGCCAGATTGAAGAGGAGCTGCGCCGCTCCGAGCAGCGCTTTGCCCAGATTTTCCGTTCCTCCCCCCTGCCGATTGTGTTGCGCGGCCTGGACCATGGGCGGATTTTGGAGGTGAATCAAAGTTTCCTCCAACTGTTTGGCTACCAGCGCGAGGAAGTGCTGGGGCGCAGCGTGGAGGAACTGGGCTTGAACGCCCGCCCCGCCCAGGTGAAGGAAATCAGCGAGAAGGCCCGCAAAGGCGGCCAGCTCCGCGATGTGGAAATCCAGTGGCGGGGCAAGGGCGGACGGGCCGGCACGGCCCGCCTTTTTGCGGAGGTTATCGAGTGGATCAAGGAACCCTGCCTGCTGGTCATGGTGTATGACACCACCCGCCAATCCAAGATGGAGCATCAACTGCGGCAGGCGCAGAAAATGGAGTCGGTGGGGCAACTGGCGGCGGGGGTGGCCCATGACTTCAACAACATTCTCACCATCATCCAGGCCAACGCCTCGCTGGGGATGAGCGAGCCGGGCCTGGACCCCGTGGTGAAGGATTGCTTGGACCAGATCAGCCAGGCGGCAGACCGCGCCGCGGCGCTCACCCGCCAGTTGCTGGCCTTCAGCCGGCGGCAGAACATGCAGGCGCGAGAGGTGGATTTGAATCAACTGCTGGTGGATTACGCCCGCATGTTGCACCGGGTGGTCACCGAAAAAGTGAAGGTCCAGTTTAATCTCACCCCCGAGCTGCCGCCCATTCATGCCGATCCCGCCATGGTGGAGCAGGTGCTGGCCAATCTGGCCTTGAATGCGCGCGACGCCATGCCCGAGGGCGGCACGCTGACCCTCGCCACCGAGGAAGTTGAACTGGACGAGAACTTTGCCCAGCATCATCCGCGGGCGCGGGCGGGGCGGTTTGTGCGCATGCAGGTGGCCGATACCGGCGTGGGCATTGCGCCGGATTTGCTGCCGCGAATCTTTGATCCCTTCTTCACCACCAAGGAAATCGGCAAGGGCACCGGCTTGGGCCTGGCGGCCGTGTATGGCATCGTGGACTTGCACGGCGGCTGGGTGGAGGTGGAAAGCGAAGTGGGCCGCGGCGCCACCTTCAGTGTGTTCTGGCCCGTGCATGACGGCGCCCGGGGCCTGCCTGCCCCCACCGCGGACCGGTCGGCCATTCGGGGCGGGGATGAAACCATCCTGCTGGTGGAGGATGAACCCGCCGTGCGCGGCATTGCCCGCCATGTGCTCAAGAAATATGGGTACTCGGTGGTGGAGGCCATCAGCGGCAAGGGCGCTTTGCGATTGTGGCCCGCCATTCAGGATCATGTGGACATGGTGGTGACGGATGTGGTGATGCCCGATGGCATCTCCGGCCGGCAGTTGGCCGAGGAATTGCGCCGCCACAAGCCTTCCCTGCCCGTGCTGCTGGTCAGCGGCTACAGCTCCGAGCTGGCCGGCGGGGACTCACCCTCCCTGCCCGGCTGCAAATTCATGGCCAAACCCTTCAAGCCGATGGAACTGGCCCGCGTGGTGCGCGAAATGCTCGATCAGGCCAAAGGTGGCAACGGCGGCAACGGCAGCCCTGGCGGCAACGGCCAGGGGGAAAACACCAAGAGCCCCTGACCGGCGGCGCCTACCAGACTGTCCCACCGGGGTGGGCCTGCTCCACCTGATTCACTCGAACAAATCCTTGTGGGCGTGAATGCGCGCCTGCATGTATTTGACAATGGGCAGTGCGCGCGCCAGCAGGTTTTTCTCCGTCTGTCCCCAGAAGGTGTCCATCGTCACCCGCGCCACCGCCACCACCTCGCCGTTGCGATCCCGCAACGGCATGAACACCGTGGCATCCTCCTTGCCCCATTGATGATAAATCGTGCCCCGGGCCAGGATGTCCGCCACGGCTTTGCTGCCGGGCTGCCCGCGCTCCTGCGGATTGGTGGAGGCAATCACCTGCGGCTCCTGCTGCCCGGGAGGAGCGGCGCATATCTGCAAGCCCAGCAGCCGCGGGTATTTCTTCATGGTGTCCCGGATGATCGCGTCCGCCAGCGCCTCCCGGGGCGTATAACTCACCACGGCATCGGCAAAGTAACTCACCGAATCCGACATCGTCCAAAATCCCACCTTGCCGCTCTTGAAGGTGTTGTCCGTGATGAAATTGCCCAGCGGCTGGCCGTTGAACGAACAAACCAGGCGGTTGCCCTTGGCTTCCACCTTCAACTCGTGCCACTGGTTCAGCGGCACCGGCACATTGTTGCCCACCGGCGGCGTGCGCCGCCCGTCCACCACCGCATAGAACCGCACATTCCCATCTTTGGCGTTGGCCCGCAGCACGTACATGTTTTTTTCATCCTGGGCGCGAAACACGATTCCAGCCATCTGCTCGTCCTCGCCCCCCACCACTTTGAAGCGCACCCGGAAGGTGAAATCTTCAAAACTCTCCCCCTCATACAGCAGCACCGGAAACCGCTCCTCGCCCTTGATGCGCGAGAGCTGGGCCAGCACCGGCCGCGTCCCGGACGCTGCGCTCCCGCTGGGCGACAACTTTTCCGCGTCCGGCCCGGCGTCACGCACGATTTCCCATTGGCCGGGCGCGCCCTGGCCCACCACCACGCTGCGGAAACCTTTGGGCGTTTCGCCCACCAGCGTGCCGGCAAAGTCAAATTTCAGCTCCGCGGCGGCGGCGGTGAACGCCAGCGCCCCGGTGGCGGCTGCAATGCAAAACCATTTCATCGGCGGCCAACATAGCAAATTACCCGCGCCGGACAAGGCGTGAATGGCAGGCCGGGCGCCACCCCCCGCCGCCGGCCGGTTCACCACTTCAAACCGTGGCGGTGGACCCGCAGATGCCATCCTTCCGCCCCCCCGCCCGCGGGCCCAAAACCACACCCCATGATTGACTCTAATGAAGTCTTGGGTTATGGTATAGGGCTTATTTGTTACAACAGAATTTGTAGCGGATACTCCGAAACGCATCTATGGCAAAACCTCAGGTGAAAAAGTCAGCCGCCAAAGCTGACGCCGGCAAGATTTCGTCCAAAAAAGAAGCCGCGGACCATGCCAAACTCGACAAGGCCAAATCCGCCAAAACCGCGCCCGCCCCTGCTGCCCGGAGCAAATCCTCCGCCGAGCCATCCCCCAAGCCCAGGAACTCCGCCCCCGCCGGCAAGCCCGCCAAAATCGCGGAGGCGGCGGAGGTGAAGGACAAGGCCAAAAAACCTGCCGCCCCCCAGGAGAAGACGGCTCCCCCCAAGTCCGGCAAGTCTAACGCGGCCCCAAAGCCCGCCGGGCAGGAACAGACGCCTGCCGCGGAGGCTGCCGCCGGGGAGGCTGGCGGCGGCGCCGATCTTTCAGGCGACGGCAAACAAGCCCAGACCTTGGATCTGGCGGAGAAGATCAAGGAACTGGTGCGCCTCGCCCAGGAGCAGGGCTACCTGACTTACAACGACATCAATGACGCCCTGCCCGACTCCGTGGTCTCCCCCGAAGAACTGGACGAGATCTACACCAAACTGCGCGGCCTCGAGGTCGAGATCGTGGACCAGGCCGAGGTGGACCGGGTCAAACAGCCGGAACCGGAGGAGGACGACGACAAAAACCGGCTGGACATTCTGGATGACCCGGTGCGCATGTACCTCAAGCAGATGGGCCAGGTGCCCTTGCTGACCCGCGAGCAGGAGGTGGAAATCTCCAAGCGCATTGAGGATGCCGAAAATGAGGTCAAGCGCATCGTGTACAGCTTTGGCTTCACCGCCAAGGAGCACATCGCCCTGGCCGAAAAGCTCATCAGCGAGCCCCCCAAGGAGCGCTTTGACCGCGTCATCGTGGACAAAAAGGTCGAGGGCCGCGAGCATCACCTCAAGGACTTGCGCCGCCTGGTCAAAACCGTCCAGGCCATGGACAAGGAGGTGGACGACAAATACCGCGAAATGGTGGCCGCCACCAACCCCGCCCGGCGCGAGAAATTGATGAAGGAGTTCAAAAAGCTCGACGCCCGCCTGCAAACCACCTTCCCCAAGTTTTACTACAAACAAAAGGTCATCGAGGAAATCGCCAACGTGGCGGAAAACGTGGTGGACAAGTTCCAGACCTGCCTGCGCACCATCCAGGAGCTGGAGGCGCAGAAGAAAAACCCGCAAATCCAGTCCATCCTCCAGGCCGAGCTGCGCAAAAAACAGGCCCTGGAGGAAATGGTGCGCATGAGCTGCGAGGAATACCTCGAGGCCTTCAAACAGTTGCAGCACTTCAACCGCAAGGCCATGCAGGCCAAAACCGAAATGGTGGAGGCCAACCTCCGCCTGGTCATCTCCATCGCCAAGAAATACACCAACCGCGGCCTCTCCTTCCTTGACCTCATCCAGGAGGGCAACATGGGCCTCATGAAGGCGGTGGAAAAGTTTGAGTACCGCCGCGGCTACAAGTTCAGCACCTACGCCACCTGGTGGATCCGCCAGGCCATAACCCGCAGCATCGCCGACCAGGCCCGCACCATCCGCATCCCGGTGCACATGATCGAAACCATCAACAAACTCATGCGGGTGCAAAAACAACTCGTCCAGGACTTCGGCCGCGAACCCACCCCCGAGGAAATCGCCGACGAAATGCAGATGCCCGTCGAGCGCGTCCGGGCCGTCCTCAAAATGGCCCAGCAGCCCATCTCCCTCCAATCCCCCGTGGGCGACAGCGACGACACCAATTTTGGCGACTTCATCGAAGACAAGAGCGCGGAAAACCCCTCGGACATGACCAGCTACAGTTTGTTGAAGGAAAAGGTCAACGACGTGCTGGCCAGCCTGACCGAGCGCGAGCGCAAGGTGCTCGAGCTGCGCTTCGGCCTGGTGGATGGTTACTCCCGCACGCTGGAAGAGGTGGGCAAGCAGTTCAAGGTCACCCGCGAACGCATCCGCCAGATCGAGGCCAAGGCCCTGCGCAAGATGCGCCACCCCACCCGCCTGCGCCAGTTGCAGGGCTTCCTCGAAACCTCCACCGTCATCTAGCCGGCGGCGCCACCGCCACCAGGCTCACCTTGCGGCGGGCCGCCAGCGCCTCCATCTCCGCGCGCTCCAACAGCAGCGAGCGCCCGGCCTCCACCGCCAGCACGGCCACCCCGTGCGCCGCGCACACCTCCACCGTCCGGGGGCCGGCGCACGGGATGTCAAAACGAAAATCATGGTGGGCCTTGGCCACTTTGACGGCCACCGCCCCCCCCTCCTTGCCCGCCAGCTCGCCCCCCCGCGCCAGGCAGGCATCCGTGCCCTCCCATCCCTCGACCGCCAGCACCGTCCCGCCTTTCACCACCACCGTCTGCCCAATGTCCAGCCGCGCAATCTCGCGCGCCATGCGATGGCCAAATTCGACATCTGCGGACTGGGCCCCGGACAAGGCCGGCCCCGCCAGATGTCCCGGCTGCGGGATGAGGCTTTGCAGCCAGGTCGTGGCCTCCACCAGCTCCACCCCCTCTTTGGCCAGCTCCTGGGCAATCGCGCCAAAGAGCGTGTGCGCGTTTTTCTCCTTGAGCCGCAGCAGCAGCGTCATCGCCCGCCAGTCCGGGCGCAAATCAAACAGATTTTTCGGCGCAATCTGCCCCACCATCACACACTGCCGCACCCCCCGGCGCGTCAAGGCCTCCAGCATCCTCCCCAACTGCCCCACCCGCACCCATTCCACCTCGTCCACCAGCTCCGTCAGCGCCGGATTGGTCTCCCCCTCAAACGCCACCGCCACCAGCCGCCGGATGCCCGCCGCCCGCGCCTCCCGCGCCAGCACCAGCGGCAAATCCCGGTTGCCGGCAATAATGCCCAGGGTGTCCAACGTTTGCGTCACGCCGCCAGTGTAATGCCCGGTCCCCGCCCTGTCATGAAGGAAACGCGGAACTCGGCAACCCCCGGCCCACACGGCCGGGGCCGCCCTTCACTTGCGCAGCCGCTCCACAAACCGCGCCATCCGGCGCATCGCCTCCTCAATCTGCTCCAGCGCCGTCGCAAAACAGCAACGCACAAACCCCTCGCCCGTCGGCCCAAACGCCCCCCCCGGCACGCACGCCACCTTTTCCTCCTGCAACAGCCGCACCGCAAACTCCTTGCTGCTCAACCCCGTGCTGCGAATGCACGGAAACGCGTAAAACGAGCCGCGCGGCAAATGACAGCTCAACCCCATGTCATTCAGCGCCTTCACAATCACGTTGCGCCGCAGCCGGTACTGCTCCCGCATCCGCTCCGTGTCCCCCCGCCCGTGCAGGATCGCCTCGATGGCCGCCTCCTGACTGATGATGCTGGCGCACAACATCGAATACTGATGAATCTTCATCATCGCCTCGATCAGCTCCGCCGGCCCGCAGGCGTACCCGATCCGGAAACCCGTCATCGCGTATGCCTTGCTGAAACCATGCAGAAATATCGTGCGCTCCACCATCCCCGGCAGCGCGGCAATGCTCACATGCTCCCCC
The DNA here is from genome assembly GCA_026414565.1 of Verrucomicrobiia bacterium. Classification (NCBI taxonomy): domain Bacteria; kingdom Pseudomonadati; phylum Verrucomicrobiota; class Verrucomicrobiia; species Verrucomicrobiia bacterium. The sequence continues at coordinate 1,061 of JAOAIT010000046.1, read as the reverse complement.
TCGAACGTCAGCTCCGAGTAAATCTCATCCGTCAACACCACCAGATTGTGCCGGCAGGCCACCTCGGCAATCTTCATCAGCTCCGCCCGCGTCATCGTCCCGCCGGTGGGATTGGTGGGAAAATTCAACACCAACACCTTGCTCCGCGGTGTAATTGCGCGCTCAATCGCCTCCGCCGTCACCGAAAAACCGTCCTCCGGCCGGCACGACACCGCCACCGGCACCCCGTGCGCCAGCACGATGCTCGGCGAGTAACTCACATAACACGGCTCATGATAAATCACCTCGTCCCCCGGATTGATCAGCGCCCGCAACGCCAGATCCATCGCCTCGCTCACCCCCACCGCAATCAAAATCTGCGTTTGCGGCTGATACTCCACCCCAAAACGCTCCGCCAGATGCTGCGCCAGCACCGTCCGCAACCGCGGCAACCCCAGATTGGAGGTGTACGTCGTCCGCCCCTTCTCCAGCGCGTAAATGGCCGCCTCCCGAATGTGCCACGGCGTGACAAAATCCGGCTCGCCCACCCCCAGGGAAATCACGTCCTTCATGCCCTGGACGATGTCAAAAAAGTCGCGTATGCCCGAGCGCGGAATATTGCGCACGTGCGTGGCGACATAACGTTGTGCGTCAAAATTTGCCATAACTCGCCGCCTGCCTGTCCCACGGCGTGGCCGCAGTAGAAACAACCCGCCCCAAATCTGCAATCCTAAATCTTCAACCCGCCCCCCGCACCCTTCTCCCCCCATGCCTCTCCCGCCACCCCCCCGTTTTTCATTTTGCATTTTGCACTTTGCATCTCCCTCTCTGCCTTTCCCCTCGGTCTCGGGGAGCGCACGCTTCCCGCGCGCCGCCTCCGGCCCCCGCCAAAGCCAAATCAATCCGGCAGGGATTAACCATTAGGACTGATACTCACCATCTTACACATCCGCCTGCGACGCTCCCGCTTTGCATTTTCCACTTTGCACTTTGCACTTTGCATTTCCCCCTCCGCATTTTCCCTTCGGTCTCGGGGAGCGCACGCGTCTCGTGTGCCGCCTCCGGCCCCCGCCGAAGCCATA
>JAOAIT010000045.1 GCA_026414565.1 Verrucomicrobiia bacterium | reverse complement strand
CCCCGCCTTCGGGCCGTTATGAATCACCGTCGCCACCAACACGCCCACGCTGTAATCACCGTTCAGAGGAGAGGAATCTTGTGGGATGGGATTTGCCTCCTCCCTGGCTTCATACGTGCCGATGGTTCCCCACGCTTGCATTTGCTTCTGGCTGACCCGCGGCCAATATCCCCCCAAACCTCTCTTCGTTCAAGGCCATTTAGGGGGATGGGGAAATGCAAAATGCAAAATGCAAAGTGCAAAATGCAAAGTGCAAAATGCAAAACCGGAGATGCGCAAGCGAAGGGGCTGAGGGTGGCGCATGTACCTTTCATTTCAATGTGAGATGGGTTCAGGCCTCATCGGGTTAGAAGGGCGCATGGGGGGGCGGGCAGTGGTCGAGCCGGTGGGTGGCAGGAGGGTGCCCTGAAGGTTGGACAGGGCCGGCGCTTGTGTTATGCTGGTTTTATGCGACATGAAAAAACGCTGGTAATCCGGCCGGAGTTTCTGAATCACGCCGGACATTTGTTCGGCGGGTACATGATGAAGTGGGCGGACGAGATGGCGTATAGTGCCGCGTCGCTGGCGTTTCCGAGCGCGAATTTCGTCACCAAGTTGTTTGGCCAGTTCGATTTCAAGTCACCCGTGTTGTTGGGCGACATCATCAAGATTTACAGCGAAGTGGAGAGCGTGGGGCAGACGTCCTGCAAGATCAATGTGTGGGCAATCAATGCGCGCCAGCATCACGAGGTCTTTCGGACGTTCGCGGTGATGGTCAACGTGCAGAACGGCCACAAGGCCCCCCTCCGTCCCGCGGAGGCGGAGCCGGCAGTTTCTGTCAGGGAAATGGAGGCATGAGCGCCATGGTGACCAGCGATCTTTTTCAGACCATGCTGGATGCCGTGCCGGCACTGGTGTTTGCGGTGGACGATGACGTGGAAGTGTTGGAGTGCAACCGCGCCGCGGCCGAGCTGCTGCAGCAATCGCGGGAAACCATTGTGCGCCGCCGCGGGGGCGAGGTGCTCCGCTGCCTGCGCGCCCGGGAGGCGCCGGGCGGCTGCGGGCGGGGTGAGGAATGCCGGCACTGCATCATCCGCCAGAGCGTCAAAGAGGCGCATGCCGGCAACGGGGTGGTCCGTCGCCGGGCTCACTTGCAGGTGCAGCGAGGGGAGGCGGTGACGGATTATTATTGTCTGGTGACGGCCACACCTTTTGAATACGGGGAGCGCCGGCTGGTGCTGTTGGTATTGGAGGATATTTCGGAGCTCACGGAGCTGCAGCGTATCGTGCCCATCTGCATGAACTGCCGCAAGGTGCGCGATGACAATGAATATTGGCAGCAGGTGGAAGCCTATTTCAGCCGGCACTGGGACCTGCGCTTTTCCCACGGTCTTTGTCCTGAATGCACCCGCAGAGAATTGGAGAAGCTCAACCGGGAATTGCCCCCCACCGCCTGACGCAGCGCAGATGAATCCAGGGTCCACGCATCTGGCGCAGCAGCTCGAAACCTTTTTACTCGAGGAAGCCCATTGCCATCCGCGCGAACCGCTGGTGGTGGCGGTTTCGGGGGGGCTGGATTCAATGGTGCTGCTCCACCTGCTGCATGGCCTGGCTCCACGCCATCAATGGCGGCTGATCGTGGCGCATTTCAATCATCGTTTGCGTGGCCGGGCCAGCGGGGCGGATGCGCTTTTTGTGCGCCGCACGGCCCGGCGGCTGGGGCATGAGGTGCGGGTGGAGGCGGAGGCGGTGGGCGCCCTGGCTCACCGGGCGGGGATTTCCGTGGAGATGGCGGCCCGGCAGGCCCGCCATGCTTTTCTGGCACGAGTGGCGCGGCAGGCGGGGGCCGGGAAAATTGTGCTGGGGCATCATGCCCAGGATCAAGTGGAGCTGTTTTTTGTGCGCTTGCTGCAAGGAGCCGGTCCCACGGGGCTGAAGGGCATGGAAAAAATCGCCCCGTCGCCCGCGGATGCCGGAGTGCAACTGTTGCGGCCCTTATTGGAGGTGCCCCGCGCCGCGCTGGCAGACTACGCGGATCAATTCCGGGTGCGATACCGGGAAGATGAAAGCAATGCCTCGCCGGAGCCGCTGCGCAACCGGATTCGCCATCAATTGCTGCCCTTGTTGAGCGAGTGGCAGCCCGGTCTGTCTGCGGTCATCCTGCGCACCATGGAACTGCTGCGGGCGGAAGATGCCTTCATGGCGGCGGAAACGGTGGCCCAAGCCCAGCGGGGTGATGCCCCACCCGCTCAATGGCCATTGGCCCTGCAGCGGCGGCATCTGGCGCGGGAGCTGATTCGGCTGGGGGTGGAGCCGCACTTTGAGCTGATTGAGTTTTTGCGGCGGCATCCGAGAGAGCCGATCATGGTGACGGGAGGCCGGCGGGTGCAGGCGGATGCCCAACTCAATCTGCACAGGCTGGCAGAGCCCGAGTCTTTGGCGCATGCGCCTGAGCGGCTGCATTTGCAGCTTTCTGCCGGCGGGGAGATCCGATGGCAAAACCACACCCTGAGATGGGAGATCCGCGATCGCAAGGCGGGAGAAGCCCCTGCGTTTCAGCGCGGGGTGGAGTGGTTTGACGCGGAAAGGATTGGGGGCTGGATTGGGTTGCGGTATTGGCAGCCGGGGGATCGGTACTGGCCGATTGGGGCGAAGGCGGAGATGAAGCTGCAGGATTTCTTTGTGAATCTGAAAGTACCGGCCGCCGAACGGCGCCGGCGGCTGGTGGCCGTGGCAGCGGATGGCCGCATTTTCTGGGTGGAAGGCTGCCGGATTGCGGAGCCGTTCAAGGTGCAAGCGCAAAGCCGGCGGCTGTTGCGCTGGCAATGGGAGACGGGCGCGGTGGCTTGATTATTTGGCCACCAACCAGGCTAGAATGGCTTTCTGGACGTGGAGGCGGTTTTCGGCCTCGTCAAAGATGGTGCCGGCGTGGGCTTCAAAGGTGTCTTCGTCAATTTCCTTGCCGCGATAAGCCGGCAGGCAGTGCATGACCAGGGCGCCGGGATTGGCCGCGCGCACCACGGCGGCATTGATCTGGTAGCCGGTGAGCAGCTTGATGCGTTCGGCGGCCTCAGCTTCCTTGCCCATGGAGACCCAGACATCGGTGTAGAGCAGATCACTGCCAGCGGCAGCCTCGGCCACGTTCTCGGTTACCACCACCCGGCCACCGGCGCGCTGGAGGATGGCCGGCGCGGGCTGAAAGGCTTTGGGAGCGGCGATGCGCAGCTCAAAGCCCAGTTTGGCGGCGGCAAAAATCCAGGAATTGGCCATGTTGGAGGCGCCATCGCCGATGAAAGTGACCACCCGTCCTTGAATGGGGCCCCGTTTCTCCTGAAAGGTGAAGACATCAGTGAGCACCTGGCAGGGATGCTCTTCATCGGTCAAGGCGTTGATGGTGGGAATCTGCGCGTAACGGGCAAATTCCTCAACATCGCGCTGCGCGTAGGTGCGGATGACCGCGCCGTGGACCATGCGGCCCAAGACGCGGGCGGTATCTTTGACGGGTTCGCCACGGCCCAGTTGAATATCCATGGCGTTGAGAAAGAGGGGGCGGCCGCCCAACTCATGAATGCCCACTTCGAAAGAGACGCGGGTGCGCGTGGAGGACTTGGCAAACAGCATGGCCCATGTTTGTCCGGTCAACGGACGCGCATGGCTGCCCCGCAGGCGTTTGAAATCGGCGGACTGCGCCAGGATCCAGTTTATGTCCTCCAGCGCCAGTCCCTCTAAAGTCAGCAAATGTCGCATACCCATTCTCCGGCTAAGGGGCCTGAATGAGCCCTAAATCCCCATTCCCAAACCAGCCCGGCCATTGATCCGGGAAAAACCTATTTTGTACCATTAAGCTGAGTTCCCGTCACGCATTTTTTTACCGCTGGCCAGGCGCGGCAGATCGCACTAATATAACCGCAGTGGCGGATGATGAAGCATCGTTTCATGGAGCGGCCCCGCCCCGTGGAAGGGGGCAGGATCATCAGCCCGTGTGTCATATTGCCTGGTATGCATACCCCCACCCTGGCAGAGTTTGAAGTGCTGGCGCGCGAGGCCAATTTAATTCCGGTCACCCGCCGCCTGCTGGCTGATTTTGAGACCCCGCTGTCCGCCTATCATAAAATCCGCGGCCAAGGGGAATCGTTCCTTTTTGAGTCGGTGGAGGGGGGGGAACATTTGGGCCGCTATTCCTTTGTGGGGTGCAATCCGCGGGCCGTCATCAAGCAAACGGGCTCCTGCGTGGAGGTTTTTGAAGGCGGCAAACGGGTGTCCACCGACATTATCGGTCAGGGGCCCGGCACCTGCCGGGATGGTCTGGAGGTGGTGGAGCGGCTGATGCGGCGGTATCGCCCCGCGATATTACCCGGCCTGCCCCGCTTTACGGGGGGAGCGGTGGGCTACCTTGGCTACGAGTTCATTCATGACATCGAGCCGGTGGTGCCACGGCCGCCGAAGGATGAATTGGGCACGCCGGTTTTGTATTTCCTGGTGGCGGACGAGCTGCTGATTTTTGACCGGGTGGCGCAAACCATCACCATTCTGGTCAATGCGCTTATTGAAGAAGGGCAGCCCCCCGCCAAGGCTTACGAGGAGGCGGTTTCGGAAATTGACCGGATTATCGCGCTGTTGGAGCAGCCGGTGGGCGCCGCGCCGTTGAGTGTGCCCTTTGAGATTCCCGAGATTGCCGCCACCTCCAACATGTCACGCGAGCAATTTCTGGCCAACGTCCGCAAGGCCAAGGAATACATCCATGCCGGGGACATCATCCAGGTGGTCGGCTCGCAGCGCTTTAGCGCGCCGGTCACAGCCACGCCACTGGATGTGTATCGGGCCGCGCGCACAGTGAACCCCTCTCCTTACATGTTTCTGCTGGAGCTGGATGGCTTTTCGCTGGTGGGGGCCTCGCCGGAAATTCATGTTCGTTGCGAGGATCGGAAGGTGGAAATCCGGCCCATTGCCGGGACCCGCGCGCGCGGAAAAACGCCGGAAGAAGACCGGCGACTGGCGGAAGAGCTGCTGGCGGATCCGAAGGAGCGGGCCGAGCATGTGATGCTGGTGGATCTGGCGCGGAATGATTTGGGCCGGGTCTGCGATTACGGCACGGTGCAGGTGAAGGATTTGATGATCATTGAACGCTACAGCCATGTGATGCACATCGTCTCGCAGGTGGAAGGGCGGCTGTCGGCCGAGCGCAGCCCCTTTGACCTGATGCGCGCCACGTTCCCTGCGGGGACGCTGAGCGGCGCCCCCAAAATCCGCGCCATGCAGATCATTGCGGAGCTGGAGCAGACCGCCCGCGGCCCTTATGGCGGTTGTGTGGGTTATTTCTCGTTCAACGGCAACCTGGACTGCTGCATCACCATCCGCACGGCGTTGTTGAAGGATGGCATGGCTTACGTGCAGGCCGGCGGAGGCTGGGTCAATGACAGCGATCCCGAAGCCGAATACATGGAGACGGTGAACAAATCCCGCGCCATGCTCAAAGCCGTGGCGCTGGCCCAAAACTTTCAGAGATAACCTCGTCGCGCCGCAGGGGCCGTTGGTGTCCTGCGCGCGGCGGCCCTCAGGCTTCCTCCACCACCTTCCACCCCAGGGCTTTGGCCAATTCGAAGGCCGGCTCGCGCAAGTCGCCGTAGAAGGTGACGCGGTGCCAGCCCCATTGGTCCCAGAAGGTGAAGAGTTTTTCAAAATCGCCCAGCGGCACAGCACAAAGTTTGGTGCGGCAGGCCCGGTCATCCGGGTCGTTGCCGACGGCGCGCGCGCGGTGCAGGAGGATTTCCTTGCGTCCGTTGTCCACTTCCAAGGTGGTCAACAGGTAGCCCGCCGGCAGCAGGGAGCGCACCGAGGCGCCCTGGCGGTCTTCGGAATGGGTGAGGATTTGATAGGGGTTGGCGCGGCCCTGGGGACCAAAGGGCTTGCTGGAGGCGACGCAGTGGGCGTAGATGATCTGCCCTTTGGCCGTATCCATGACGGGATCGGAAATGTATCCCGGCCGCCCCTGGGTCAGGGTGGTGAACGCCACCATGGTGGCGGTGGAGCGGATGTCACACTCGCAGGCGCCAATCAGCCCTTCATTGAGGAGCTCATAAAAGCCCAGGCAGGGATAGGCGTGGATGTGGCCGCCATAAAAGCCCCCGAGGCAATTGATGGTGATGGCGTTGGCCTGGTGGCGTTTCATGACCTCCTTTTGCGCCAGGTACATGGCGGCGCTGGTCTCAAGGGTGCTCCAGTCCACCCCGGCCACCTTGGCAGCTCCTTTGCTCCAGCGGTAGGCGATTAGACGCGCCTCCTCCTTATTGGCGTTTTTCCAGGCCTCGTTCAGCTCGGCAAAACTGATGCGCTGGACGGGAATCTCCATGCAGGTCCCCTCGGGGCCGGCGGATTGATCGCGGACGGCAAGGATTTTGGACTGGCGCATGCGCCGCACGCATTCATCAATGGGCAACAGGGCCGGCCGGTCATCCCGCACGGAGGCGCGTGCTTCGCGGCGGGTGGCCTGCTGGCGCAATCTGGCCGTGGCGGCCACGAAATCGGCAGCGGTGCCGCCTTTTTGCAACACCCGGAAACAGGCCACGGCGTCCACCAGATCCTCGAGGTTGCTGCTGGCCACAAAGCCGACGTTGGGGGTTTGGGCCCGCAGGAAGGCGGCGTTATAGACCAGGAAGCCACCGCTGCCGCCGTACTGGAAATCGGCGTACAAGGTGGGTTTGCCCGAGCCGGCGAGGGTTTGCACCACCCGATTCCAACAATTCATTTGAAACACCACATACCCCTGCACGCCGCTGGACTTGTCCTCTTCCAGTATTTTGGCGGCCTGTTCGGGGCCCGTGGCGGTGGACGTCAGAAATTCGAAGTCACGGCACTGGCGGGTCAGGGTGCGCTCCACCTTTTGCATGAAAGGCCGGAAGTCGAAGCCCTTGTTGGGCCAGTCCGGGCCGGGTTGCACGGGGGCATGCAAAGCAAAGACCAGGCGCAACTTCATTTTGGGCGTTGGCGTAGCGGCTGCCTGGCTCCATTGCGGCAGGGCGGCCGAGGCCGCCAAGCCGGCGCAAGCGGCTCCCGCCAAGCCCAGAAAATGGCGGCGTGACAAGGGGCATTGGTCACAACGCGAGAGGGAAAAGGGACGGAAAGTTTTCATAAGCTTTAGCCATGGTGCTCAAGAGACATATCCGCTTCTTATGCCCCGAAGGCAAGCATAATCACAGCTTAAAATTTCCCTCCCTTTTCTGAAAATGCCTAATCCAGCTTCAGAAGACAGGGAGCGAGGGCATTCGTTAGGAGTACAACTTCAATCCTTCAAACCTGGGGCGGAAAATGAATATGGCTGAAAAGCCAAGACTTGACAGGTACGGGAAGATGTGCGTATTTACATCGTCAATACAACGCATTGCGTTTGGATATACATTGAATGCATTATGGATTTCGATTGGTTTCAGCCGGCGTTTGCCATTGAGCCGCCCTTAAGCACGGTGGCGATTGAGGAGTCTTTCGAGGATCCCTTCGCCGTCAAGCTGCTGCCGGACACCCCCCGTTTTTCGGCGCAGGCGCGGTATTTCAATCTGGGTTTGTCGGCCAGCGGACAGGGGATTTTCAGTGTATATCGGACCAACGGCAAGGTGACGCGGGTCATTTTTGCACGGCCCTTTACGGCGGAGGAGCGCTTCTTTTACCAGAAAAAAGCCAGCCAACTGCTGTCGGCATAAGCTGGGCCACGATCTTCATGAACACGATTACGGATTGGGAAGAGGTTCCGCTGTTTGACAGTGAACAGGCGGAGGCGGCGTTCTGGGCGGAGAACCGCATTGATTTGCGGCTGATGGAGGCCGCGGTGGCGGCGGGTTCGGAATTATCCGAGTCAGTCACCATTACGTTGCGGATGGATCCGCGGATGCTTTCGCGCATCAAACGGCTGGCGCGCTCGCGTTACCTCAACTATCAGAGCATGATGAAACAGTGGATCAGCGAGCGGTTGGAGCAGGAAATGGCCGCCCGCCAGAATGAAAATGCGCCCGGCATGCGCTACTTGCGCGGATAAGGAAAAGCCATGGCCCGCAAAATCAGCCAGTTATTGCCACCACCTCCGGCCCCCGCAACGGGTGAGCTGCCGGAGGGCGCTGAGGATTTGCCGATGCTGCCTCCCCTGCCCCGGCCCGCCTGCTGGCCCCCGAGCGAGACGGCGGAGCCCAGGCTGGAAAAGAAAGCCGCGGCCGCAAATAAGCATGGCCGACCGCCGGGGCCTCAGGGTATAGTCCGGCGCAAAAAAAACAGCGCATGAAAGCGATGCTGACGTTGGCAAGAGCGAAGCAGAACCGGACCCGCATCCGGCAGGGATTCACGTTGGTGGAGATCTTGATGGTGCTGGCGGTCATCGGGGTGTTGGCGGCCATTGCCCTGACGATTCTGCCGGTGGCCAAAGATCGATCCCTGCGCAGCCGGGCGGAGGCGCAACTGCGGCAGATCGAAGCGGCCATCGAGGCTTATCACGCCAAGCATGGGCTATATCCCCCTGACAACCCCTCCGGCAACACCGCGGTCCATCAGTTATTCTATGAGCTGACCGGGGTGCTGTGGGACGGGTCGCGTTTTACGGACATCCACCAGCAACCGATTGACATGGGGAAGCTGGGCGTGGGGGGCATCGTGCACACCGCCAAGCCCGGGCAGACCATTCGCAGCTTTTTTGGCGATACCATCCCGGAGACGGTGGACATTGGCGGAGTCAAACTGCTCAAGACCCCCGGCGAATGGCCGCAGGGTTTTGGGACGCCGCCGGTGCCCAGCCATCCCACCATCAACGTATGGCGGTACAAATCCACCAACCCCGATCACAACAAGAACTCCTATGATTTGTGGGCGGAGCTGGTAATCCGCGGGAAAGTGGTGCGTATTTCGAATTGGGAACGACGCTAAACCATGAGGACTTCAAGACCAATTTTTATGAAAGCCTACCGACGCGCCCCTCGGGCCTTTACGCTGATTGAGCTGTTAACGGTGATCGCCATCATCGCCATCCTGGCGGGACTGATCCTCTCGGCGGTGGTGGCGGCCAAAGGCAAAGCCAAAAAGGCGCTGGCCAAGACGGAGATGGCCGGTTTGAAAGCGGCCATTTTGATGTATGAGAAGGATTACAGCATCTACCCCACCACCAATACGGTGGACACCACCTATGGGGCAGCCGATTTTCTGGGGGGCGGCCCCAACAACAACGAGGTGGTGGATGTGCTGCGCAACGTGAATCCTGCCAACCGGGCCAGCAATCAGGGGCATCCGCGCAATCCCCGCCAGACGGTGTACCTAGATGTGAAACCGGCGAGCGACAATGGCGCGCCGGGAGTGACCCCCAACGGCAACTACAATGATCCATGGGGCAATCAGTACATCATCACGCTGGACAATGACTTTGATGATGTGGCCAAAGATCCGGTGTACAACCCCGCGGGCGCCATACGGCTCAACGTTATGATCTGGTCCCGAGGGCCGGATGGCAAAGCCAATCCGGATCCCAATCATCCGGACAACAAGGACAACGTGCTGGGATGGAAATAACCGGCCCGGAAACGACCGCCATGAAAACCGCCATCATCCATCATCATGCCGCAGTCCGGGCGGCGGCCAGAGGCCGAAGGCCCACAGGGGGTGCGCCGTGGCTGATGATGGCTTTCACTTTGGCGGAGCTGCTGATGGTCATTGCCATCATTGGCTTGTTAACGGCGGTCTCCCTGCCGGCCATTCGCAAGATCGCCAAGAGCGATACCATGAACGCAGCCACCCGGCAGCTTTTGGATGACGTTGGTTATGCCCGCCGGCTGGCCATTCGTCATCGGACGACCGTGTTCATGGTCTTTCTGCCCCACCAATATTACAGCCTGGGCGGCGCTTTTACCGGCCCCGAGCAAACCCGGGCGCGGGAGCTGCTGGATTTGCAATATACCGGCTACGCCCTGTTTGCCCGGCGGCAGGCCGGGGATCAGCCCGGACAAAACACCCCCGCGTATTTGCGGGATTGGGTCAGCCTGCCGGAAGGGGTGTTTATTCCGATTTGGAAATACACGACGGGCCAGGGCGCCATCACGCCGTTTCCCACCACCTCCATCCCGTTTCCGGAGGCCACCAGCCGGCTGGTGCCCATGCCGTATATAGCCTTCAATCATCAGGGGCAACTGGTGCGCTTTGATGCGCAGGGGCGTCCTTTGCCGACCGCCACGGACGTGGATATTCCGCTGGCCCGCGGGGCGGTGATTCCGCCGCGGGATCCGGTCACCCAGGAGCTTCTCTGGCAGGCGCCCCAGGTCATCGAAAACCCGCCCAATAACAGCATCAACAATTACAACATCATCCATATAGATTGGATGACCGGCCGCGGGAAGATGGTACGTCCGGAGCTGCCGGGAGTGCAGCCCTGACCGCTTCATTGGCATGCAAACCACAGGATACCAGAGCCGACGTCAGCGCCAGCGCCAGCGCGGGTTCAACATGGTGGAGATCGCCATCTGCCTGGGGGTGATTGCCATTGCCCTGGTGGCCATCATTGGCGTCATGCCCACCGGCATGCGGGTGACGCAAGACAATCGCGAGGAGACCATCATTGACCAGGACGCCCGTTATTTCATGCAGGCCATCCGGCTGGGCGCGCCGGGCGACATCCAACTGGCGGGACAGGTGGAAAGTGTGAACGGAAAAAATGTGAATGACCCCCTGCTGGTCATCGGGATGTTGAGCATCCCCGAGCAGGTCAACACCGCCATTGTGCGCGGCTTGAGCGGGTCGGCGGCGGAGCGTTCGGCGGCCAGTGCGCCGGTGGCATTTCGTTATCGTTTGACCTGTGAAGTGCGGCCCTTTCCGCCGCCGCCGTCGTCGCCGCCGCAGTTGGCGGACTATTTGCATGAGGTCACCCTGCGGTTTGAATGGCCGCTGCGCCCCGACGGGACGCCCGGGCGGCGCATGGCCAGCGGCAGTCCGCGCACCTATCGGTTCATGGTCAGCGGGACGCTGATGGAAACCAATGTGGCGGGAGAAACCATCTTTCTGTTTCGGCCATGACCTTTTCGATGATCCAGAGGATGTGCAAGCGCCCACTGGCGCGGTTGTCACAATGCCGGCAGGGCCGCTCTGCCCGGGCCTTCTCCCTGGTGGAAATGATGGTGGCGGTGGGCATCCTGGCCATGATCATTGTGGGCCTGCTGGCCATGTTTTCGCAGACCTCCCGCGCCCTGCGCTCGGCGAATAATCAAACCGACGTGCTGGAAAGCGGCCGGATCATGATGGAAATGATGACCCGCGAGGTGCAACAGGCAGTGGCGACGGGGCAGGATGGTAACGGTTTCCATTTTTTTGCCTCGCGCATCCTGGGTGCCAATCCCCTCAACCAGCGCCTGCCGGGCGGCGGCACGCTGGACAATGATCTCGAAGCCTTCTTTTTCATCCTGCAGGAAAACACCACCTACAAGGGCATTGGTTACTTGGTGGATCCGGCCGAGAACGGGGTGGGGACGCTCTATCGTTTTTACGCGGAGACCAACTCGCCTGCGGGCACGCGGGCCTTTTACCGCATGTTTACCAATGAAGTGGGGCGGCTGCCCAACAGCCCTTACATGCACCGGATTGCGGATGGGGTGGTGCAGTTGGAAGTTCACGTCTATGATGCCCAGGGCCAACGCCCTCCCTCCTCCACCAACCAATGGGTGGATGCGAATGTGGCGGCTTTCTGGGGGGAGGCCCTGCCGGCTTTTATTGAGCTGAAACTGGCGGTGCTCGAGCAGCACCTGGTGGAACGCATCAAGGTCATGGACCCGGCGCAGGCGCGCGCCTTCCTGGAACATGAGCGACGCACCGCCCAAACCCATTTGTTCCGCCAGCGCATTCCCGTGCTGGCCGCTCCACGCCCATGAAGTTGTTTGCCACCCCCAAGTTGAGATGGACAGCCATGGCCGGTCCCCACCGGCGCCAGGCCGGTGTGGCCCTGCTGATCACGCTGATCATGTTGTCCATCATCACCTTTATTGCCGTCACTTTTCTGCTCATTGCCCGGCGCGAGCGCGGCCAAGTGACGCAAGCGGCCAGTCTGACGGTGGCCGAAACGGCGGCGGCGGCGGGGCGCGAGCGGGCACTGGGAGAAATCCTGGCCCGTATTGGGACCTCCAATGACCTGCTCACCCTGCCGGCGATCGTCTCCACCAATTGGGATGTGGTTGGCCCGGTGGCCGGCTATCCCACGCTCGGCTTGAGCAATGATGCCCGCGCTCCTGTGTTTCTGCCCACGCTGGCGGGCGCGCTGGAGGAACGATTTTATCTGGATCTTAACCGCAACCGACGCCATGACCCGACGCTGCCGGAAATCCTCGGCGATCCCGAATGGATTGGAGTGACGGCCTATCCCGGGGAGGGCCACAGCGGGACCAACCGGTTTCTTTATCGCTACGCGTATTTGGTAATGCCGTCGGGCGGGCTGCTGGATCTCAATGCCAATCACAATCAGGCCAAGCGCCGGGGGGTAAATGACGAGGCGTTTTTGCGGAATCAAGGGCACGGCTCGTGGGAAATCAACCTGGCGGCCTTCCTGCACAGCCTGAATACCAATTCCTGGACATATACGAATTACGCAATCAATCCTACAGCAGGCAGTTCTGGCACGGCGTTTGAGGATGCGCGAGATTTTGTCCGTTTCCGCGTGGGCGGGAATTACCGGACCGGTTATCCCAGTGCCTATGATTTGTTTGGAGCGAATGCTTCCAAGTTTAGCCATGACCGCCTGGACACTTACGGCAACGGGCCGGTGCAAACGCTGGCGGATCGCCTTCAGACCATCAATTTGGACAACCGATCCATCGGCCAGGATCAGCCCCAGGAAAGCTGGCCCGGCGGCCCCAGTAAGAACCGTTTTTACACGCCGTGGGATTTGTTTGATCCGGCCAAGACGTCGGTGGCGTTCACCAATCGTTTGCTGAGCGCCAGCCAGAACCTGCCGCCCTACGATGGCCACGTCTTTTACCGGCTGCTCGCGCAACTGGGCACGGACACCGTGCCGTTGAAACTGACCAATGTCATTCACCTGAATTACGACAACATCACCACCAACCTGGAAAGCCTGACGGAGTGGGATGCGACAACGTTCTTTAATCTGGTGGCGGATCGGTTGCTTCGCGCCCGGAGCAACGAGTTTGGTTTCACCATCACCAACATTTTGATCTGGGAGCCCACGGGACATACGAATTTGTACAGCCAGGAGTTGCATCAACTGCTGCAGATGACGGCCAACATATATGACGCCACCCGCAATGATGTGGGCATTTACCCCGATTATCCAACGGTATTTCGCCCTGTGTTCGCCAAGCAGGGGGAGGCGATTTACATTGTGGGCTACCAGGAGCAGAAGGATGATTCGGTGTTGGACGTGCCCCTGCGCGATTTGAACAGCACGGCGGATCGCGGCGCGTTGCAACCGTATGACATGGTTTGGGGCGTGCCGCTCATCATTGGCGCGCGCAAGGGCTATCCCAATTTCAACGAGTTCGCCCTGCAAACCTACATTCAGGTCACCCGCAAGCTCGAATTTCGCCGCCCGAGCACCAATTCCCTGCCCAATCAGACCAATCAGATGTGGGTGCTGGGCATTTCCAACGTGGTGGGGGTGGAATTGTGGAATTCCTACACCAGCGCCTTCCCGCGCAGTCTGGAGATGCGGGCCACCAACTTCATGATGATCGTGCTGACCAATGAACAGGGCTACCCCAACCTGCCCAATGGCATGCCGAATCCACCGGTCATTGTTTCGGCACTGGGGCCGACGGCCATTCCGGCGGGAAGCTGGGGGCCGGGGGCGTTTCGCATTCCGCTTCAGACCAACCTGGTTTTTCTGCCCAACAGCGGTTATTTCACGGCGGGCAATCGTTTTCTGCCCATTGTGCCCAATCCCGGTTTTGATCGCACGCCCGGCTTCACCACGCCGCAGTGGGGGCTGAAAATTGTGAACAAATTTCTTTATGCCCTGGTGGACACGGCCAGCGGGACCAACCGCATTGTGGACTATGTCAACCTGCAGGGCCTGGACAGCTACATTGACATCACCCGCGAGCTGATTTCCAACAATGATATTTTGGGCGAGCCTTCGGCGATTGGCAGCATGTGGCTGACCAACCGGATTGGCGGCAACACACTGTTCCACCCGCCGGAGGGAATCTTCAATCAAATCGAAGTTTGCCTGGGCAATCGCAGCGTCAGCGCGGGCGACTGGCGCAGCTACAATGATCAGGCCGCGCAGGGCATGGACAAGGAGAAGTCCATTGACACCTTCCGGGTTTTCATGGGCCAGCCGCCGTTGCGGTATCAGCGCAGCCAGTTGCCGTTGTCCGGGCTGGTGCAGCAATCCCCGTTTTCGCCAACGCGCAAGCTGTATGTGCTGACCTCATGGCAGGCCAACGATCCGCTGGTGCATTACCGGGTGGAGGATTTGATGGATCCGCGGGGGGTGACGAATCAAATTTTGGTGCTCAAGCCCCCTTCCCTGGCGCCCACCAATTGGAATATTGGGCGCTTGAATACCCGCTATCAGCCGTGGGGGGGCAATCCCCAAAAGGATCCCTCTGCCGATCCCTACGCCTTTGATCTGCGCGTCAAGGATCCGGAGGTGCGCAAATCCGATGACTGGGATTTTCCGCACACCAAGTTTCCCAATGTGGGGTGGCTGGGGCGGGTGCATCGGGGCACGCCATGGCAGACGATCTACTTGAAGAGCACCGCCGCCGATGAGCAGACGTGGCGGCGCTGGTCCGGGAGCCGTCTGCCGCAGGTCAGTCATCCCACCAACGACTGGCGGCTGGTGGATCTGTTCACCACGGCGCCGCATCCGGAGGCCACCCGGGGCCTGATGCCCATCAACCAGACCAACTATGCCGCCTGGAGCGCCGCGTTGAGCGGCATTTTGGTGGCCACCACCACTTCCACGGGGCTGGCGGATGTGGTGATTCAACCCAATTCGCCGGAGTTGGATGCCATTTATCAGGGGCTTATGAATTTCCGGGCCACGCTGCCGCGGGGACGGTTTGAGCGCGTCAGTGATGTGTTGCAGGTGCCCGAGCTGACAGTCAGCTCGCCCTACCTGGCCGGGCAGGCAGGGGGCCAGCCGGGCCAATCGCCGGGTGGGGGCGTGAGTGATGCAGCCTATGAGATGCTGCCGCAGAAACTGCTTTCGCTGTTGCGGGTGGAGGAGGCGCGATTTGTGATCTATGCGTGGGGGCAATCGCTGCGGCCGGCCAATGCCTCGATTCAGATGACCCTGGCCCCCAATCACCCGGCCTACATGCTGTGCACCAATTATGTGGTCACCGGCGAGGTGGGCACCCGCACAGTGGTGCGGATCGAGGATGTTTCCACCACCCCGGGCACAGTGCGCCCGCGGGCGGTCATTGAGAGTTTCAACTTTCTGCCGCCGGAGTAGTGCCTTATGCGCGGGAGTCTGAAATACCTCCCCGGCAGTGGGCGAGCGCGTTGGGCCGGCCAACAGGCCCTGGATGGCTTCAGGCGGTCAGGGCGATGGTTGGGCCAGGGTGTTTTTCGCGCCTGCACCCCCTCCCGCCCAATGTCTGCATAGTGTAAATTGACCTATGAAACGTGCCTCTCCATTTTTAGTGGCCGCAGGTCTGATGCTGATGGCATGGGTCCTGTGGCAGGTGTGGCCCGGACGTTCCGGTGCCATCGCCCGAGCCAGTCACGCGGGAGCACAGACCCACCATCCCGGGACGTCAGCCACGCAAGGCGCCATCCCGGCCACTACGCCAGTCACCCCACGGCCGGCAGCAGAGGATCCGCGTTTTCCCCATCGTCTGAGCAACACCGACAAATCCATAGACACGCTGGCCCGGCAGGATCATGCGTTGCTGCTCCGCAACGCGCTGTTGGATACCACGCAACCGCTGGCGCTGCCCATTCCCCCCGTCCTCAAGGCCGGGGGTGAGCCAGGTGCTTTCATTGTGCAGGCCCGGCGGCAGGCCGATGACCGTTTTATCGCGCTCTTGAAAACCGCCGGGGTGGAGCCGGTTTCCTATATTCCCAATCAAGCCTGGCTGGTGCGCGGTGATGCCGCGGCGGCGGGACGGCTGGAGAATCATCCCGAGGTGCAAGCGGTCACCCCTTACGAACCTTACTACAAACTGGAAGAGGAACTTTTGGCCGGGGCCTTGGCGGCGGCTCCCCTGCCGCGCGATATGACGTTGCACGTGGTGCTGTTTCCCGGCACGGAAGCGCCGGGGCGCGAGGCGCTGAACCGGCTGGGTGCGTCCATTGTGCGCGAACAACGCACGCCCTTTGGCCCGCAGATGACCGTGCAGCTTCCGTCTGAGCGGCTCACCGAGGTGGCCCGGCTGCCGGAGGTGCAGGCCATAGAGAAGGCGCGCGCCCGAAAACGCGCCAACGACCTGGCGCGGGTCACGGTGTCGGTGGCACCCGACTCGACCACTTCCCCCAATTATTTTGGGCTGACCGGCGCCGGGGTCACGGTAGGGATCAACGACACGGGGGTGGACGCCAGTCATCCCGCCCTGCAAGGCCGCGTGTTTGGCGCCACGGTGGACACTGATGGGCACGGCACTCACGTGGCCGGCTCCATCGCTGGCAATGGCAGCGGAAGTCCCTCCGCACCGCCTCCCGGCTCGACTAATGGCGCCATCATGCGGGGCATGGCCCCTGCGGCGCGGCTTTACGCGCAGTATGCCTTGTTTGATTACTACTCGGACACCCTGCTGCAGGAGAATACGGCGCGCACCAATATCTTGATTTCCAATAACAGTTGGTATTACGAGGATGCCTACTCCTACAACTTTGCCAGCGCCAGCTTTGACGCCGCCACGCGCGATGCCCTGCCCGGCCAACCCGGCGATCAACCCGTGCTGTTTGTGTTTGCGGCCGGCAATGACGGCTTTGGCACGCCGGATGGCAAAGGCGGCGGAGCTGGCAGTATTTTGTCCCCCGCCACGGCCAAGAACGTGATTACGGTGGGCAGCCTGGAGCAGAAACGGTTCATCACCAACCAGGTCGTGTGGAATGACGAAACCAATCGCTTGTGGCTTGGCCACACCGACAGCGCCGTGGAGGTGGCCGCCCATTCCAGCCGGGGCAATGTGGCCCCGGGACAGGAAGGCGAGCATGGGCGCTTCAAGCCGGATGTGGTGGCGCCGGGGGAATTTGTCGTCTCGTGCCGGGCCAGCGGGTGGCAAACACCCACCAACCCCGGCAGTGGTTTCGTGAACAACTTTTATAATGTGACGATTCCCGCCGGCGCGACCAATGAGTTCAGCATTGGGGTGCCGGACTCTGCCACCCGTCTGCGCATCCGCATCGTGCCCAGCCCCTATTCGCCCAATCCGATGCCTGCGCTGCCGATTTTTGTAAATCGGGGGACCAACACCACGCCGGCTGATTATCGTGGCGTTAATGATGTCACGGTCACGGTGAGCGGCGGGGCGGGGCAATACTTTTACGCGATTGGCAATCCCACGCTGTACCCGGTGACCTTTGATTTGACGGTGGTGGTGGGCACTGCCGTGGATTTTGGCACCTACTATCAGGAATTGGCGCTGCTCAATGCGGCCCTGGGCGATTTGTACCGTTATGAATCGGGCACCAGCATGGCGGCCGCCATGGTTTCCGGGATTTTGGCGCTGATGCAGGAGTATTTTGAAAAAACGCTGCACCGCACCAACAGTCCGGCCTTGATGAAAGCCCTGATCATCAACGGCGCGCGCTCTCTGCCGGATTATGATTTGAACACGCGCAGCTTCATCAACTACCAGGGCTGGGGCGTGGTGAATCTGACCAACAGCATCCCCAGCGTGCCCGCCGCCCTCTTCGATCAGGCCACCAACCGCATCCTCACCACCGGCGACAGCCAGGCCCGCACCGTCACGCTGTCGGCGGCGGCGCAAACCCAGCCCCTGCGGATCACCCTGGCGTGGACGGATCCGCCGGGCAATCCGGTGGCCAGCGTGAAGCTGGTGAATGATCTGGATTTGATTGTGAGCAACAACATCACCCATCAGGTGTACTTCGGAAACAACTTTGAGCCGGACAACGACTTCACCACCCCCGTGGTGGCCACCAATCAGGCCGGCTCGAATGTGCTGGCCGCCCTGCAGGCTGACTACGTGAACAATGTGGAGAATGTGATTATTCGTGAACCGACGGGCGGCAGTTTCACCGTGATTGTGCGGGCCCGGCGCGTCAATGTGAATGCCGTCACCAGCTTTACCAACGGGATTGGCCAGGACTATGCGCTGGTCATCTCCAGCGATGCGCGCCACGATGCCAACGCCATCCAGGTGACCGAGGCGGCGATTGTGCCTGACCCGGCGCCGATCGTCATCGGGCTGACCAACAGCCAGGCGCTCATGCGCCAGCGCATTGGCGCCCATCCGCCTCTGGCCGCGTCCACCAACGGGGTGGTGAATCAGTGGAATTTCTATGTGTTCACCAACAGCGCCGTGGGCACCAATGCGGCCGGCACCAACCTGGCCTTCCTGACCTTTATTCCGCCCAACCTGGGCCGGCCGCGGGCATTGGACGCCGACATTGATTTGTATGTGAGCACGGATTCCTCCCTGACCAATTTGAATCCGGCGGCCATTGCTGCGGCCTTGAAATCCACGCGGCGCGGCGGCAATGAAGTGATCGTGATCACGAATGCGCCGGAGGGCCAGGTGTTTTATGTGGGGGTCAAGAGCGAGGATCAGCAGGCGGCGGAATATGGGCTGTTTGCCAGCTCGAGCAACAATCCGTTTTCGCAGCGTGATGAGGAGGGCAACCTCATTGTGCAGGGGTTGAGCGTTAATGTGGAGGTGCCGGACGGCATGCCGGACGATCCCCAGGGCGCCATGGTCTTTGCCATTGCCACCGAACCCATCACCATCAGGCGGGTGGTGGTCACCAATGTGATCACGCACGAGAATCTGGGAGATTTGATTGGCATCCTGAGCCACGCGGGCGAGGCGGGGGATGAGTTTGTGGTGCTGAACAATCACACCTTCGGCGATGAGATGGTGCCGCCCTCGCCGGTGACCTACACCTTTATTTACGATGACAGTGACGAGGGCGATATTGACAACAGCCGTTACACCCAGGGGCCGGGCAGTCTGCGCGACTTTATTGGTGACGAGGGCCAGGGCATGTGGATTCTGACGATGGTGGACAATGCCCTGCATCACACGGGCGTGGTCAACAGCCTCACCCTGCGCCTGGAGCCGGCGATGGAGATGACCAATGACCTCGGCTACACCTACACCGATTTCTGGGTGCAACCCGGCGCCTACCACTACGAACCCATCAATGTGCCGCCCGGCGTGACGAATGTTTCCTTCACCGTCTCGATCATCGAAGGCCCCAATGTGGCCTTTGATTTGTATGTGCGCCGCGGGGCGCCGCCCACCCTGCTGGACTATGACAAGTCGCTCTCCATCACTCCGCCGGGCGGACAGATGGATTTGAGCATCTATGACTCGCCCCCGCTGACCTCCGGCTTGTGGGTGGCCGGCGTGTATAACCCCAGCCCCAGCCGGATCAAGGTGCGTCTGGGCATTGCCCTGGGGCGCAATCTCAACGCGGATCCGTTCCAGGCGTACCTGCCGGGCATTTCCCGCGCTTTGATGGATGACGTGACCACCAACTCGCAGGTGTACGTGCCGCAGAACCGGCTGGTGGCGGATGTGATGGTGGATGTGCGCCTGGATCATCCGCGCGTGGCCGATCTGGTGTTGACGCTGGTCAGCCCCAGCCAGACGCGGATCGTGCTGATGGAAAACCGCGGCGGGCCATTGGCCAGTAATATTGGTTCGGGTTATCTGGTGACCAACTATCTGGCGCCGCAGCAGTTCTGGGACACACCCGATCCCATCACCAACATCATTACCATCACCCAGACCGTGGGCACCTTGAAAATTGACTATGACTTCTTTGACATTCCCGACAGCCTGCGGGTGTATTACGGAGGCCGGCTGATTTTTGACTCCGGCTTCATCAATGGCACCGGCACGCTGCTGGTGGACTACGGACCGGGCGCCGACACGAACCTGATGGTGATCATGAATCAGGAGAGCGGCAACCTGGGCACTGCCTGGATTTACACCCCCACGGTCATGAGCGGCCGGTATTACTACTTGAGTTTCACCGAGAACACCAACCTGACCACCACGCCCATCAAGTTTCAGCCGCCGCCATTTGATTCCACCATGATCCAGGATACCAACGGGATTCCGGTGACCAATCGTCTCTTTGTGTTGCCGGAGGAATCCCTGAATCAACTGATTGGCGAGACTTCGCAAGGGTTCTGGCGTTTAGAGATTTGGGACCGGTTGGGAGGCAATCCCGTCACCGATGCCACCTTGTTGGATTGGCGGCTGAACCTGGCGTTTGTTAATACCAACGCCCTGGCCAACGCGCTGACCAATGGGGTGCCCATCACGGCCACCGTGATCGGGGGGCAAACCCTTTACTTTGTGGTGGATGTCCCCTCCGTAGCCACGCTTGCCACGAATGTCCTGACCACCGTAAGCGGTGATGGTTTGCTGGACCTGCTGTTCAATCAAATTGGCATACCGGACACCAACACCCCCGGCAGCGTGGTGCTGTTGAATGATGTGCAGAGTGGCGCCGCCATCTTGGATGCGCTGGGCTTTAGCACCCCCCAGATTATCCCCGGCCTCCGTTACTACCTTGGCGTGCGCAATGAAACGCCGGGCACGACCAACACCTTCACGCTGATGGTGGGCTTTAATCTGCCGGTGCTTACCTCCGGCGGCCCGCCCGCCAGCGGCATCCTTGGTCCCGGCACTCTGACTTATTACGAGGTTACCCTGCCGCCGGATGCCTCGGCCGGCGTGTTCACTTTGTGGCCGCTGGACGGCAACGTGGATTTGCTGGTCTCGCGGTCGCCCGCCTATCCCACCCCCGGCAGTTTTGATTACAGCTCGGTCAGCGCGGGCACCAATATCGAGCAAATCGTGGTCAGTAATGCCCCTGTGGCGGGCAAATGGAATATTGCCGTCTATAATCCGGGCGCCGCACCAGTGAGTTATATGCTGCAGGTCAGCCATCTCACTGGCGGCTTTAGCAGTGCTCCCGGGCTGGGTTATTTGTTGGGATTCGCCGCGGCACCCAAGGTCGCCGCCGGCAATCTGGTATTGGAGTACCTGGTGGGGGCTGGCGTGCCGTATGTCCTGGAAACTTCCTCCGACTTGCGAAACTGGCAGCCCGTGGTCCAACCCCTGCCCCGGCAGGTCACCCCTCTGCCCAAAGCGCCGTGGTACCGCGTGTTCTTGAATCTGCCCCTGCCCCAGTCCGAGCCGGCTGAGGCCCGGGCGCGGTTTTATCGGTTGCGGACCGCGGCCGAATGAAGCGGCCGCCCCGCCGCGTGCCGCGACTTGGAGCCGATAAAATTTGGCGTAACTTCCGCGCGAGGGCGGACGTCTAATGGCATGGTATGGTGTGCCCAGTTCAGATGAACCGCGTTGCCTCCGGCGCAAGCCGCCGGGGCTTTACCTTGATTGAACTTCTGGTGGTGGTGGCCATTATCGCCATCCTCGCCAGCATGCTGTTGCCCGCGCTGGGCCGCGCCAAGGCCACCGCCCAACGCATCCAGTGTCTGAACAGCATGCGCCAGCTTGGTCTGGCGTTGCAGATGTATGTGCAGGACAATGACGGCTATTATCCGCCCCGCACCCGCCGTGAGCGCTGGCCCAGTCGTTTGTACCCCTATTTCAACAATCTCAAGCTGCTGGTCTGCCCCAGCGATGATATGAATCCACAGACCTTTGGCCAGGGGGATAATACCGCGGCTCAATACCCGGCGGATGCCGCCCCACGCAGTTACATCATCAACGGCTGGAATGATTATTTCAAAGTCAATGCGTCCAACGACTGGGCCAATTACCGGGCCGGCACGTCCACCCGGGTGTTAAGCGAAAATGCCATCAAAGACCCCAGCCAGACCATCGTATTTGGGGAGAAAGAGTATGATTCCGGCCATTATTACATGGATTATGACATGTATGACGACATCCTGCAGCTTGATCAAAACAAGCACATGCGCACGGCGCGCAGCTCCCAAGGGGGGATGTCGAATTATATCTGGGCCGATTACAGCGCCCGGCCGTTGAAATTTGGCCAGGCGTTTGATCCATTAAATTTGTGGGCCATTACGGACCTGTACCGCTACGCCGGCATGCCGCCCAAGCAATGAGGCCGGGAAGGCGGCAGAGGACTACGGCTGGCGGGGGTTGGAGCCATCCCCGGCAACCCGCTCTACAAAGTTCACGGCTTTTCGGCTGATTACCTGCCAAGCCAGCTCGCGTTGGACCCGGGCACTGGCGCGCTGTCCCCATTCGATTTGCTGATCGTGCGGCAGTTGCAGTTGATGCAACACAGCCTCGGCAAAGGGCCGGCCAGCGAAGGGCACGAAACGGGCCAGCGGTTCATCAGCAAAATAACGACTGATGCTGCGGAGAGCGGTGCTGACCACCGGCAGGCCCACGCCCAGATACTCGACAATTTTGGCCACAAAGGCGCAATGGGTGCCGGTGGTTTCCTCGTAGGGCACCAAGCCCACACTGGCGGTGTGCAGATGCCGGGCGACCTCGTGATAGGGGGTGAATCCGGTCAGTTCCACCCGCGCGTGGGGCACTTGATTGCGCAAACGTTCCACGAAACCCAACAAACTTGGCGTTTCACGTCCCACAAACCGAAGGACCACCTCCGGTCGCCGACGGACGAGCTCGGCCATGCCCTCCAGCGCGATTGGGCCGAGATGATGCTGGTCGAAGGACCCATGCATCACCACCACCGGCTTTTCTGGCGGCGGAACCAGATCCGGCGGGCGCAAGGGAAACACGGCCGGATCGTAGCCGAAGTAGATGGGACAAATGCGCTCCCTGGGACAGCCTGCCTGGGCCAAATGCTCGGCCATGGTGTCACTAATGGCCAGCACTCCGTCCGCCCCGTAACGCCGCGGCAGGGTGACTTCAAAATGCTCCAAGCGGCGCAGCAAAAAGGGGGGGGCCACATACGGCGGCCAGGCCTCCATGAACCCCGTCAAGAAATCCAGATAATTCATGACGGTGCAGATGCCCAGGCGTTTTTTTAGCCTGCCGGCGGCCACCGAAGCGATAGTGTGCTGGGAAAGAATGACCTGCACCGGCTCCCGCTGCACACTCCGGGCCACCTGCTGCTCCAGAAACCACGGAAAGGCCAGGTACTTGAGATTACGCAGGCGTGCGTAACGGCCCATCCGCCAGCGGGTAAAAGGCTCCAAATGCACCCGAAACTCCCGCGCCACCTTCTCCGGCTCCTCCACTTGCGGGCAAAACAGGCGCACCCGATGCCCGCGCCGCACCAGCTCCTGCACCAAATAAATGGCCTCGGAAGAGCCGCCCCCGGTGGGGGGATAAAAGGGCTCGTGGGTAAGAAAGGCAACGGTCAAAGCCATGGTATGCGGAAGGGGCAGCCTAAATGCCCAGATTCGACAGGGTGGTGCAAATGCGGTTGACCACGTCCACCAGCCGGGGATGCGAAGATTCAAATCCCTGCACGGAACGGGCCAGGCCGTTGAGGGCCGTGTCCAGCAGGGGCTGTTTCACGTCCTCACGGGTGGCTTCGTGGGTGGAGAGGGCGGCAAACTGGGCGATGCTCCGGGCGTCATCGGCATGCGTTTGAGACAACGAATGCACTTCCTCCTTGAGGCGGCTCACCAGCTCCAGCAATTCCCGCCGCTTTTCCTCCGGCAACTGTTCCGTCGAAGCCAGCCGGGCCTCGATTTTGGCAATGGTATCTTGGATCATGCGCGGGCGGAGGTTTGCACCAGGGGGATCAGGATGACGATTTCTTCGCGGCCATCGGGACCGGCCTGCTGGACCAGCCCGCCTTCAAGTTTCCGAATCAGCTCATAAACAGCCAGGGTCTGAAACTGCAGCACCGGATCCTCATTGAGCGGCGGTTTTTCAGTGGGACTGGCCTTGCAACTCATCCGCACCCGGAAGCACTGGCGGTCAGGAAAGAGCGGCGCCACATCCGCCCCCTCGGGGGGGACCTCCCCGCGTGCCTGGTCCACCGTCACCACGCCGGGAGAGCCCTGACAAACGGAGAGAAAATGCCGCAAAATGAAACGCAGCCAGCGCCGCTCCACGGCCAGCTTGTTCAGCGTGCCGGCGTTGGGGGCGCGCAATTCCCAGCCCTCCTTGCCCGCCATAAGCTCCGTCAGCACCGCCAAAGCCTCCGCCGGCTCACACTCATGGCGTTCGGTGGGCAGGGTGCGCCGCAGTTTGGCGAGGGCTTCCACGTGCTTGCCGGCCTCCTCGCTTACCCGTTTGATGATGGCCATGCCGGAGGCAGCCACCTGGGGATTCTGTTTGGACATTTCAGCAAACTGGGCATGCCCCGAAATCACCGCCAGTTTGTTTTTCAGGTCATGGATGATGCGCGACGAAAGCAGGCCGAGCAGCTCCAGGTTGGTCAGCTCGCTGTCCAATCGTGAGGCACCGGGTCGGTTCATGGCGGCAGTATAACAAATCCCGTGGGTTCAGTCGCCAAAAAAAAAGCCGCCCGGCGCGCCCCCGGCTGGCACCAGACTCGAAACCGCCCCGGTTATCGGCTCAGGCCGGCGCGGGTGCGGGGGATCCCAGGCCCGGCAGCGTAGGCGGCTTGGGCACGGCCATCTCTGGTGTCGGCGTGTCGGCCGGAGCCCCCGCCGGGGCGGAGCCGCGGTACTGGGGCTCGGAGGGAGTGAAGCGGCCGGTGCGGACAATTTCCTCCACCTGGCTGCCATCGAGCGTTTCGTACTCCAACAGGGCCTGTGCAATCATTTCCAATTTGTCCCGGTGCTGCCAGATCAGGTCCTTGGCCACTTTGTAGCAATCATCAATGATGCGCTTGATCTCCTGATCAATTTCCCGGGCGGTCTGCTCGCTATAGCCCTTGCTGCGCACCATTTCACGGCCCAGGAAGACGTAGCCGTCTTCCTCGCCAAATTGAATCATGCCCAGCTTCTCGCTCATGCCGAACTGGCAGACCATGGCCCGCGCAATGCTGGTGGCCTGTTGAATGTCGTTGGCAGCACCGGTGGACACATCGCCGGTGTACAGCTCCTCGGCAATGCGGCCGGCCATGATGACCGAAATCATGGCCAGCATCTCTTTTTTGCGCCGGCTGAACGTGTCCTCCCGTGGCAGGGACATGGTGGCGCCCAGGGATTGTCCCCGCGGGATGATGGTCACCTTGTGCAGCGGATGCGTGTGGGGCAGGAGCACGTTGACCAGCGCATGGCCAGCCTCGTGCCACGCCGTGCTGCGTTTCTCCTCCTCGCTCATGGCCAGACTGCGCCGCTCGCGGCCCCAGCGCACCTTGACCCGTGCCTCTTCCAGCTCAGCCATGGTGATGGCTTTCTTGCCGGCGCGGGCAGCCAGCAGGGCCGCCTCGTTCAACAAGTTGGCCAGCTCGGCCCCGGAATAGCCCGGCGTGCCGCGGGCAATCACCGCCAAATCCACGCTGGGATCAAGTTTCACCTTCTTGGCATGGACTTTCAAAATCGCTTCGCGCCCGCGCACATCGGGGAGGTTGATGACAATTTGCCGGTCAAAACGCCCCGGGCGCAGCAGGGCCGGGTCCAGAACATCCGGCCGGTTGGTGGCCGCGATGATGATGATGCCGTCGGTGGTGTCAAAACCGTCCATCTCCACGAGCAGTGCGTTGAGGGTCTGCTCCCGCTCGTCATTGCCGCCGCCCAGGCCGTGCCCGCGGCTGCGGCCCACGGCGTCAATTTCGTCGATGAACACCAGGCAGGGGGTGTTTTTGCGGGCCTGCTCGAACATGTCGCGCACCCGGCTGGCGCCCACGCCCACGAACATCTCGACAAAATCCGAGCCGCTGATGCTGAAGAAGGCGGCATCGGCCTCCCCGGCAATGGCCTTGGCCAGCAGGGTTTTGCCGGTGCCCGGCGCGCCAATCATGAGGATGCCCTTGGGGATGCGCCCGCCGAGGCGCTGAAATTTCTTGGGGTCGCGCAAGAACTCCACCAGCTCCTGCACTTCTTCTTTGGCCTCGTCCACGCCGGCGACATCCTTGAAGGTGGTCTTGTTTTTTTCCTTGCTCAGCATGCGGGCCTTGCTTTTGCCGAAGCTTAAGGCCCCCCGGCCCGCCATGCGAATCTGGCGAATCAGAAAGAAATAAATCAAGGCGACAATCAGCACAATGGGCAGCACGCCCACCAATAATTGCGTCAACACCGTGTTGGGTTTGCGGGTGTCAAATTTGTCCGTCTCCAGCAGCAACTTCAAATCCTCCTCGCTCAGGATGATGTCCTTGACGAGGAAGGGTTTCTCCTCGATTTTGCCGTTGCGTTCGATCCGGTATTTCCCCACGACTTCATACATGTTATCGTACTGGGCATCCCGCACGAGGGTGCCCTGCACGATGTAGTTGCTGCGGACCAACGAGAAAAATTCCGCCCGCCGCAGGGGCTGCTGTACGCCGTCGGAGCGCTCTTTGAGCATCATCAATAGCGGAATGGTGGCCAGAATGATGATCCAGACCAGCCACGTGCGCGGCGAAACTTTGAAATCTCCGCCCTTCCGATCGCCCTCGTTGTCGCCCTTCCGATTATTCTCGTCGTCAAACATGCCTTGCCTTAAGTCAGGGCAAACTACCATCAAATAACCTTATCTGCAACAGGTACCATTTTCCGATGGAGGCAGCGGGAGGGCATGGGGCAGGTCCGGGACGGGACAAAGCACTGGCGGGATTACCCCTACGAACGCGGTTGGGGCATCAGGCATTCCCGCACAAGATTAAAGCATGGAATCACCCACTAAACGGCTTGTAACCTTTGTGCCGGCCAAGACTCTATCTGTATATGGCTGATCCAGCGATGTCCTCAATGAAACGCGCCTCTTTTAGCTGGCGGGCGCTAACGTCAGTTCTTGTCCTGGCCGGTTTTATCATTCTGGTGGTTACCGGCATCATGCTGTTCGTGTCGCCACCGGGACGGGTGGCCAATTGGACCAACTGGACTTTGCTGGGGCTGACCAAAAAACAATGGACGGCTCTGCATGTCTGTTTCAGCGCACTGTTCCTGGGAGTGTCCGTGGTCCATCTTCTCCTGAACTGGCGGCCCATGGTGGGGTATTTCAAGGATCGTCTGGCGGGGCGGCTTGGATTTCGCTGGGAATGGGCCACCGCCCTTCTTCTTTGCGCGGGGGTGGCGGTGGGGACGCATTTTGCCTGGCCGCCGTTCAAGCAGTTGCTGGCCTGGAATGAAGCCCTCAAAGAGAGCTGGGAAACGCCCGGCCGGCGCGCCCCGATCCCCCATGCCGAACTGCTTTCCCTGGCCGAACTGGCCCGCCAGGCAGGGGTGGCCCTGGAGGTAGCCACCCAACGTCTGGCGGCGGCAGGCCTGAGCGTGGAATCGCCTGAGGTACAAGTGCAGGAGCTGGCCCAACGCCACAACCGCTCCGCCCAACAAATATATGATGTCATGGTGGCCACCCCCGGCGGGCGTGGCAAGGGGCGCCAGGGGGGCGGCGGCGGAGCAGGAGGAGGCGGAGGCGGCGTGGGGTGGAAGACCCTTGCCCAGTTTTGCCAGGATGAAAAAATCGCGCTGGACACTGCCTTGCAGCGATTGGGCGAACATAAAATCCAAGCCTCAACGAACCAAACCCTGCGGGAGATTGCCGTGGCGAACGGGTTCTCCCGCCCCTTTGAACTGGTGGAGATCCTGCGCGGGGATGCCAAAAAACATTGAATCTCAAAAGCCATCCTCCTGCTGGCGGTGTCCTCTGCCGGTGTCCCGGACAAGAAGCACTTGAACGGCCCCAAGCCACGGCCAAGGCCGGCCAGCCTTCGATTTGACCTTTCCGGCCGGCTGGACAATTTTTTAGGGGAAGGTAAGCTGCCCCACGGGGTGGCGCTCAAGCCGCCCGCTGCGAATAAGGAAGGCGCAATTCCTTCCGTGGAAAAATGAGTTTTGTTGAGACATTTGCGACATTGCCGCTGGAAACAATGACGGCTGTCGCACAGAAAGCTCCGACGGCGCGGGTGCAGGCGGCGCTGAGTGTGGGGCGCCTTGAGCTGGCGGATTTTGCGGCGCTTCTCTCACCGGCCGCTGGTGAGCATTTTTTGGAGGCCATGGCCCGGCGGGCGCAACGGCTGACGCAGCAACGGTTTGGCAAGGTCATTCGGCTGTTCGCACCGCTCTATCTGTCCAACGAGTGCATCAATAACTGTCTTTATTGTGGCTTTTCCCGGGACAACCCCATTTTGCGAGTCACCTTGAGTGTGGAGGAGGTCTGCCGGGAAACAGAGGCTTTGCTGGCCCAAGGTTTCCGGAATGTGTTGCTGGTGGCCGGAGAGCATCCCAAGTACATCCCCGTGGATTATCTGGAGGCGTGTGTGCGCGAGGTGCATGCGCGCACGCCGAGTGTCTCACTCGAAGTGGGCCCGCTGGAAGTGGAGGACTATCGCCGGATGGTCAACGCGGGCGCCGATGGGCTGGTGGTCTATCAGGAGACGTACAATCGTGAGGTTTACCAGGAGATGCATGTCAGCGGCCCCAAGCGCGACTTCAATTACCGGCTGTGCACGCCGGAGCGCGCCTATGCCGCCGGGTTCCGGCGGTTGGGCATCGGGCCGCTGTACGGGCTGGCCGACTGGCGTTATGAGGCGATTGCGGCCGCCGCGCATGCGCTGTATCTGCTGAAACACTGTTGGAAGGCGTTTCTTACGATATCTTTTCCGCGGCTGCGGCCTTGTGCCGGCGAGTTTCAACCGCGGACGCAAATGCGGGACCGGGACCTGGTGCAGTTGGTCTGTGCTTTCCGTTTGCTGCTGCCGGATGTAGGTCTGGTGCTGTCCACCCGTGAATCCCCTGCCCTGCGCAACGGCCTGCTGCCGCTGGGGATCACCCTGGTCAGCGCCGGCAGCCATACCGAGCCGGGCGGCTATACGGGCGCGGGCCGCGACAAATTGCACCTCACCGAGCGCGGACGCATCCGCGAGCTGGCGGCGGGCGCCAGCGAATGGGCGGGCGCAGGCGCCGGAGCCACCGGGCAATTCCAGATTGCGGATGAACGCTCGGCGGAGGAAGTGGCCGAGTTCATCCGGCGCCTGGGCTATGAGCCGGTGTGGAAGGACTGGGACGCCGCGTTAACCGCTTGAGGGGCCGCTCCGATTGGGGCATAGTTGGGGGCACCCATGAAAAACACGCACTGGTTGACCTCGCCTCGTTTCCCGGCCATGTTTGTCCTGGCCCTGTCGGCAGCCCTCGCGTCCGGCGCGCCTGCGTTTCAAGCGTCCACCAATGGTTTTGCTTTCGATACGGGCTTTTGGCGCGGCCAGTTGCAGGCCAACGGGAAAACGTTTGGTCTGGTACCCGTGCAGGACACCAACAACCGCACGCTCGCCCGTTCCATGGGCTGGCTGGCGGTGTATCGAGTTTTTTCTGACGGGCGGCGCTACGGCGGTGGCGGGTGGGACTGGCCGCATGAGAGCCGCCTGCAGGCCGACGGGTCGGTCAAGGTTTTCTGCCCGGCCGAAGCGGAGCGGCCCTTTGATTTTACCGGCCGCTACCTCTGGCGCGATGCCCGGACGGTGGACTTGGAGTTGACCATTGTACCCCGACAACCGCTCAAAGGATTTGAGGTGTTTGTGGCGTCTTATTTTGCGCCTGCCTACTCCAATGCCTGGGTGTGGACGGCACCGGCTGACGGCGGGCCGCCCCAACTGACCCGCGCTGCGCGAGAGGCGGGGGATTGGCAGATGTTTCCACGCCGGCCGGAGCTGGCCGGGTTAATCCAAGATGGGCGATGGAAGTTGGAGCCGCACCCGGTGGAGTGGACGCTTCGGTCTCCTTTCGTCCTGCCGATTGCCATCCGGCAGGCCCCCGGGCGGCAACCGGGGGTGGTCATTTTTGGTGATCCGGTGGAGTGTTTTGCGATGGCCATGCCCTATGAGACAGAGGGGCATTATTCGCTTTATTTTTCGCTGTTTGGGCGGGATCTGCCGGCACAAAAGCCGGCCACGGCACGCCTGCGTTTGCAGGCCCTGCCTGACCTCGAGTGGGCCACGGTGCAAAAGGCCTGGCAGAACTTTACGAAGGCTGAGGGCGGTAATTGAGGTGCACCAGGCGCGCTGGCGCGAAGCCGTTGAAGTGCGTCGCGGAGGCGTTGGTGTAGGCGCCCACATTCTCCGCGTACACCCAGTCATCCAGCTCCAGGGGGGGCAGCAGTTCGGACTGGCTGATGCAGTCCAGGCCGTCGCAAGTCTGACCAAAGACCGCGCAAATCTCCGGCTCGCCTTTTTTGAAGGCCTTGAGGTGGTACTGGCAATGATCGAAGATGATGCCGGAGAAGGTGTGATAAACGCTGTCGTCAATGTAGTAGCACGTTTTGCCGTCGCGCACCGCTTTGCCCACGATCGTGGCCAAGCTCACGGCGGCGGTGGCCACCAGGAAGCGGCCCGGCTCGGCGATGATTTGGATGTCGGGGGAGAACAGGCGGTCAATCTCGGCGTGGATGCGCTGCGCCAGTTCCTCGAAAGGCTTAACATGCTTATGATACGGCGCGGGGAAGCCGCCGCCAATGTCCAGAATCTTCAGCTCATGGCCACGGGAGCGGCTTTCTTTCATCACCGCGGCGGCCATTTCCAGGGCCTGGACGAAGTTGAGGAAATTGGTGCACTGGCTGCCCACGTGAAAGCTCAAGCCCTCCACCACCAGGCCCAGGCGATGCGCGGCCTCGATAAGGTCCACCGCCTCGCCGGAGTCGCAGCCAAACTTGCTGGAGAGCTCGACCATGCTGCCGGTGTTGGGCACCCGCAAGCGCACCACCACTCCGGCCTGGGGGGCGTAGGTTTTGATTTTTTCCAGCTCTGCGAGGTTGTCAAACGTCACCAGGGGTTTGTAAGGATTCAAGGCTTTTAGCGTGTCCTTGGCCTTGATGGGATTGGCATAAATGATCTTGTCCCAAATGAAATCCTGCTGGCGGTCCGGCGACCAGTGGCGGATGTTGTCGTAAACGAGCATGAATTCCGCCAGGGAAGCCACATCGAAGCTGGCCCCCTCCTGGAAAAGCGTGCGCACAATTTCCGGGGCGGAATTGGCTTTTACGGCGTAGTACGCCTGCACCTTGGGCAGATGGCTTTTGAAGCGGGCGTAATTTTGCCGGATTATTTCATGATCCACCACAATCACCGGCGTGCCATGCTGCCGGGCGATTTCTTGCAGGATGTTCTCGTTAATCATAGTCGCTGCGCCCCGCCAAGTTGCAATTCCCCCGCGCCGGGGTCTAGCAAAAACTTCCTGGTTTCAGCCGCGGGGTGTGTGGGGCTCACGGTTGGCGTGCCGGCAGGGTGCGCCCGCTGTACAACGCCCAACCAATCCAGCCGCCCCCCTGTTCGGTGCGCGTCTCGGCACCACGGGTTTCGCGGACTTTGACGGGGTAAGTTTTGCCAAAGGAAATCTCGCGCACGCCCATCGCGCTGAAGGCGGCGTCCTTGATGTCAAACATGGGCCGGAAATCATTGGTGGCGACATCCGGGGCGTAGTTGAACAGCCCCAAGATTTCAGTGGCGCCACCTTGATCGGTGAGAAAGCGCACGCCGCGCCCCTCGTGCTTGATGCCCAACGCCCACAAAAGCCCGCCGTGGTTGCGCACCAGGCCGGTGTCGCTGTCGCCCTCGGGGTTGAGCTGGCGCGCCCAGAGGTGCTGGCCGGGCGATTTAAGCTCGATGTGGGACGGGCAATCGGTGACAAAGATGTCGCCCCTGCCGCCGCCCACGATGCGCAAGTCGCAGCTTTCCACCACCAGCACGCGGGAGGTGGAGCGGTTTTCCACGGCGGCCGGGCGTCCGCCAAAAGCGTGAATGTGCTGAAACTTGACCACCGGGGCCGAGGCATCGTCCACGAGGAAGCGTCCGGCGTTGCCGCCAATGATGCGCCCGAAGCCCAGGCCGATGACGTGCCGCACAGAGGCGGGCAGGCGCACCTCGCCATTTAGCGTGTACCAATTCGGGTCCCGTCCGCCAATCCCGCGAAAGTACACCGTGGTTTTGCCGTCTTTAGCCGCGGCGTCCATGGCGGCCTGAAACGCCGGGGTGTCGTCCTTGTTGTCCCCCGGCACCGCGCCAAAATCATTCACGCACACCCACCGGCTGAGATTGGTTTCCCACGGCACTTGCGGCTCC
Source organism: Verrucomicrobiia bacterium (assembly GCA_026414565.1). NCBI lineage: Bacteria > Pseudomonadati > Verrucomicrobiota > Verrucomicrobiia > Verrucomicrobiia bacterium. The sequence goes on along the minus strand of JAOAIT010000045.1, from coordinate 37,841 downwards.
GGCTGGATGGGCAGTTTAAGGGCGGTGTCTGGCGAATCGGGGAACAGTTTTTTTGCGGGGTGGGATGTGTATTCCTCCAGCTCAGCCCCAAGGCGGCTGCCCCCGGGGGTGGTGCTGACAAGCACCTGTTTGAAGCCCGTGGCGGACACGTTGCGGGCGTACAGCACGCTGGTGTTGGTGATGGCTGGTTGCGTGGGATCGCTGCCGGTGAAGCGCCCGCCCGTCAGGGCCACCACCCCGCCCCACCATGTCCAGTTGTTGGGGTATTCATTGTGCAGCGCCACGGGCGTGTTTTCCACCACCAGGTCCTCAATGCCCACGGCGGTGGCGTTGACGTGGACGCCCACCTTGCGCGCGTTGCGTACCGTGAGGCGCGAAAGCGTCTGTCCCCAACTCCAGGCGCAGCGCACGCCGGTCTCAAATGAGCCTTCCACCACCACATCCTGCACGAGGCTGGGGCCGTTTTGGCCGAGGAATCCGGCGTTGACCCCCACGCTGCCGGTGCCGATGATGCGGATGTATTTAAGCAGGCTGCTGTTATTGCCGTACCAGCGCACGCCGTCCACGTGCGGGTTTCGCCCCACATCAAGGGTGAAATTGCAAAAGTTCCGCATGAAAAAATCGGCGGAGGTCGGTTTGGTATCGCTGGGATGCGTGCGCAAGACCGAGGTGATGTTGGTGGGCACGCCGTCATCCAGCCGTAAGATGACGCCGTCACGCGACTCACCATAGACCCACGGCCCCACGGCTGCGTGCACCACCAGATTGCTGGTCAGGCGGTAGGTGCCGTTGGGCAAATAGAGCAACTTGGTGGCCTGTCCGCCGCCGCGTTGAGAACTGGCGTCGAGGGCGCGCTGCAACGCCTCGGTATCATCAGTCCGTCCGTCGCCACGGGCATTAAAATCGCGTTTGACATTGAGGACGGAAGCATCTTCGGGAAAAACCAGCCGCGGGGGTGGCATGCGCGCGCCGCCGGTCGCCGCGGCTGCTGGGAATTGAACGATCAGCATGGCCGCCGCCGACAGCGCAGCGGCCCTTAAAAAGGGATGGTAGGCCATGCAGGAAGTGTAAGCCCGAAAGCGGTGGCAAGGCCAGCAACTTATGCAAAAATCCCGATCGCAACGCGGGCTGCATTCACAGGCCTTTGCACAGCATCGTCCGGCTCAGGGCGTCATATCAAGCACCACACCTTCGAGATAAAAAACCAGGTCGCGGTAGGTGCACACGTCGGGCATGCCCATGGTGCCAAAGGACATATCCGCCACCCGCTCTGCGAAGTTCACCGGAAAGCAGGCTTTTTCCAAAGCCACTGCCATGGCGGCGGCGTTGTTGGTGTCGCCCACCAAGAGGGCGCGCGTGTAGGGCGTGGACTCGGCGGGATTAAAAAACGCGGGGGTATCCGCGCTGCCTTCGCGACGGAGGCCGTGGCCTCCTGGATAGTGTCCGCGAAACTCATTGGCGAGGGCCATGGCCCGATCCGCCGCCGGGGCGACAAAGCCCACCAGGAAACCATAAGTGCGGTTGGGCTGCAGGACCAGGTGGTCGTCGCCGGTAAAGGTGAACCGGAAGAACTGGCCATTGCCGGGTGCACCTTCGGGGTTGGCTTTAAAGGGTCGCAAATCAGGCATGAATCCCCCCCGCACCACGCGGAGGTTTTTGAATGTTTCACCCTCCAGGTAATCATCGGTGAGGGGATCATTGGGATTGAAAGTCTGCCAGCGAGTCCCGGGAGGAGCAGTAGTGGTGCCGTGGTGGTTGGTGGTGGGCTGTCCCTCCACCTCCAACCATTGCACGAACAATTCAGCGTCGGCGGCACCGGGCCGGAAAGGGTTGGTGCCAAAGCCGGTGCGCAAGGTCAGCGCCTCCACCCGCACGGCCTGGGAGCCGATGCGGAAAGTCTGTCCCAAATCACGATCTCGGTTGAAATAATACCTTTGGAGCACCGTGTCGTGCTTCAAACTCCGTCCGTCCCGCAGCAGATGCCGGATGGAGGTGTTGCCGCTGGTGTTGTAGTTAGTCACGGCGATCAACACCTGCGCCCCTTGCGGCGGCCCTGCCAGTCGCGTGATGGTCATGCCGGCGCGGGCGGGGGGCGTTAGTCCAAGACTTGCCACCCAAAGCCCGCACCAAAGCAGTGGATTAAGTTTCATGGCAGACGCAATGAAACGACTAAGTGGCGCGAAAAGCAAGCCAGGCAGGCGTCCAGAGCATTAATTCTTTGCCCAACGCCGGCTGATCAAGTCCGCGGCAATGCGGCCGGATTGGTAAATCGTCGGCAGGCCGCTGCCGGGATGCGTCCCGCCGCCCACCAGATAGCAGGCGTCAAATTCCTCGAAGGCGTTGTGAGGGCGGAAAATTAGCATCTGGCCCAGCTTGTGGCTGAGGTTGAAGGTGGCCCCGCGGTAGATGTGGTAATCCTGCTGCCATTCGAGGGGGGAGATGACGTGCTCCACCACAATGTGCTGGCGCAAATCTTTCAGCTCGGTTTTGGTCTCAATCTGGCGCAGGAGCAGTTCGCGGAAGCGCGGTTTTTCTTTTTCCCAATCAATGGGGGCCTGGCGGTTGGGCACCGGCGCCAGCACATAGAGGGTGGACTGGCCGGGCGGCGCCAGGGTGGGGTCCACGCGGCTGGCGTTCTGCAAATAAAAGGAAGGGTCCTCGGAAAGCCGTCCGTTCTGCACGATGTCCTGCACGTTTTTTTCGTAGTCCTGGGCGAAGATGATGTTGTGATGGGGGATGTCGTAGAGTTTGTCCAGCCCCAAGTACAACATGAAGGTGGAGCAGGAATATTCCATGCGGGCCAGACGTTCATCGGTATATTTGCGCCGATGCTCCGGGCGCACCAGGTTGGACATGGCCCAGGCAAAGTCGGGATTAACGATGACGGCGTCGGCGGCCACCTTTTCGCCCGAGGCCAGCCGGACTCCGACCGCCCGGCGGTTTTCCACCAGGATTTCCTGGACGGGCTGCCCCAAGTGAATTTGGCCGCCATCCTCCTGCACACATTTGGCCATGGCCTGCGAGATGGCATTCAAACCGCCGATGGGGTGATAGATCCCATACTTGTGTTCAATGAGAGACAAAATAGTGAACGTGGCTGGGCACTGCCAGGGGGACATCCCCAGATATTTGGCCTGGAAAGTCATGGCAATGCGCATGTGCTCATGCTTGAAGTAAGTCCGCAAGCGGTCATAGACCGAGGTGAAGGCGTCCAGGCGGGGAATGGCCTTGATGAAATTGGGATTCAGGAAATGCCACCAGCGCATGTAAGGATGTTGGAGGCAGGGATACACCAAGTCCAGTTTCTTGCCCTCCCGCTCGCGATAACGCAGGTAATTGGCGCCGTCCCCCGGGAATAGCCGCTCAATTTCGGCCACCATCCGTTCCGTGTCCATGGTGGGAAAGAAATCGGTGCGGCCATCAAAGCGGAGCCGGTAGAAAGGGTCTATCGGGATGAGCTTCAAGCAGTCGTCGAGCTTGCGCCCGCAGTCGGCAAAGACCTCCTCCAACACCCGCGTCATCATCAGGAAGGTGGGGCCGGTATCAAAGGTGAAACCATCCAGGCGCAGAGGGGCGTTGCGCCCGCCCACGACATAGCTTTTTTCGAAGATCTCCACCTTGAAGCCCTGACGGGCCAGTAACATGCCGGCGGTCAAACCACCCGGGCCGGCACCAATGATGACGATGGTACGAGCCATGCGGAATCCATTTCAGACGGCCAGTCTGACCGGCGGCTGAGGCGAAGGGCGGGAGGGCCGCTCCATGGTGGCAAATAATCGCTTGAACGTGGCCAGATGCGGGCGCATGTCGCGCATTAAAACCGCCTTTGGATTGCATTTCAAGACCATCCCGTCCAAATACATCAAACTTTTGATGATGGGATACATGCCGCGCTCAAACTCCATCCCACTATGCACCGCCAACTGAATGGTGCGCATCATTTGCCGGGTCAAACTCACCTCGCTGACGGTTTTATCGGCGAAATCGCGGTAGAGATCAAGGAATTGCCGCAGGTAGGCCTCCCATTGCGCCGCCGGCAGGGCGCGCCGCGACATCCGATGGATGGCACACGCCGCGCCCACATAATCTTCGCCGGCCAGGGCTTCAAAAAAGGCAAACAACCCCAGCCGGAAAGTGTCGCTCACCTCGCTGAGCGCTCCGGTATCCACAAAGTAAAGATGGCCGTCCTGCCAGATGATGTTGCCGGGATGCAGATCGCCATGAAACACGCCCAAGCCAAACATGTAAGCCCCATGGACCAAAAACAGTTTGAGCAGCTCCTCATACGGCAGCTCGCCCACCGCCAGCAACTCGTCCAGCGTGCGCCCATGCAAATATTCCATGACGAGCACATTTTCGCCGGAAAGCTCCTCATAAAGGTGCGGGAAGCGCAAGGGCGCCAGCAGGGGCCAGTGGGCATGTTGTTCGCGCAGTTGACGCAGCCGCCGGGCATGGCTGATTTCGTTGCGCAAATCGAGTTCGGCCAGGGTGTACTCTTCAATGTGTTCGAGGATGCCCACAGGATCGGCTACGCGGCGCAACTTCGGATAAGCCCAGGTGGACAGGCGCATCAATTTTTTCAGACGCCGAACGTCGGCCTTGAAACGCTCCTTGAAATCCCCCTTGATCATTTTTACCACCACCTCCTGGCCATCCCGTAACACGGCGCGATGCACCTGCCCCACGGAGGCGGCCGCCAGCGGCCGGGGTTCAATGCGCAGGAAATGCCTGCGCCAATTTGGAGGGCAATGGCGGTCAATTAGTGCCTCAACATCCTCCGCCGGGATGGGGGTGGTACGGCGATAAAGCTGGGCGAGGTGACGGCATTTGGCCTCACCCAGGAAATCAATGCGCAGGGCGAAAGTCTGGCCGATTTTGACGGCTAAAAGACCGCGGCGCTCAAACCTTTCCAGCGGAGGCAGGCTGGGGCCGTAGATATCGCGGAGCAAACCGATGAAACTTATCCAGTTCATAAACAGATATTATACATATCTGATACAAACATGGCATCGTTCCGTGCTGGCGCAAGTTGACTTTAGATGTTTTTTCGGTCTGGCTGCGTGATGTCCGCGGCTCGGTCAGCCGCCCAAAACCATCAGGGCTGGCTGCTTTCGCGCTGCTGCCGATGGCTGTCCTGGCACAGGAAGCGGTTGACGGCGTTCAGGTAAGCGCGGGCGCTGGCTTCGATGATGTCGGTGCTGGCGCCCTTGCCAGTGATAACCTTTTTGTCACCGAAATCCACCTTGACCGTCACCTCGCCCACAGCGTCTTTGCCCTGAGAAACGGCGCGCAGGGTATAATCCATCAGCGTGCCGCCGGTTTTGGTGATGCGGTCAATGGCCTTGAGCGCGGCGTCCACGGGGCCATCGCCGATGGCGGCATCCTGGAAATGCTCGACTTTACCTTTGGCGCCAGGTTTGCGCAGGCGGACAGTGGCGGTGGGCATGGTGGCGTTGCCGGTGGTGACGTGGAGATAATCCAGGGACCAAGTTTCCGGCACCTCGGCGATATGCCCTTCCACCAGGGCAATCAAGTCCTCATCGTACACAAACTTTTTGCGGTCCCCGATTTCCTTGAAGCGCTGGAAGAGCGAATTGATGTCGGCATCGCTCATTTTGAAGCCCAGGTGTTTGAGGCGGGCGGAGACAGCGGCGCGGCCGCTGTGCTTGGTGAGAGGCAGCTCGGTCTGGCCCCAGCCCACTTCCATGGGGTCCATGATTTCGTAGGTCTCGCGTTTTTTGAGGATGCCATCCTGGTGGATGCCCGCGGAATGGGCGAAGGCATTTTCGCCCACGATGGCCTTGTTGCGCTGGACGATGAGGCCGCTCATGCGGGCCACAAGGCGGGAAGTTTTGACGATTTCGCGCGTATTGACGCCGACGGTGTAGCCCGCGAAGAAGTCGGCGCGCGTCTTGAGGGCCATGACAATTTCTTCGAGGGAAGCGTTGCCGGCGCGTTCGCCGATGCCGTTGATGGTGCACTCCACCTGCCGGGCGCCGGCGCGGATGGCGGCCAGGGAGTTGGCCACGGCCAGCCCCAGGTCATTGTGACAATGCACGCTGATGATGGCCTGGCCGGATTGAAACTCCGGCACGGCGGCGTGCAACTGGGCGATCAGCGCGGCAAACTGGTCCGGCACGGCCCAGCCCACGGTATCCGGGATGTTGACGGTGGTGGCGCCAGCCTTGACCACGGCGCGGCAAACCTCGATGAGGAATTCCGGCTCGGTGCGGGAAGCATCCTCGGGGGAGAACTCCACGTTTTCAACGTAGCCCCGGGCCCGGGTGACTCCCTCCACCGCCAGGCGGAGGATTTCATCCTGGGCCTTGCCGAGCTTGAATTCACGGTGGATTTTGCTGGTGGCCAGGAAGACATGAATGCGGGCGCGTTTGCCGGCGGGTTTGAGCGCAGCGCCTGCGGCGTCAATGTCCTTGGGAGTGCAGCGGGCCAGGCCGGCGATGATGGGGCCTTTGACTTCTTTGGCAATGGCATTAACGGCGGCGAAGTCGCCCTCGCTGATGACGGGAAAACCGGCCTCGATCACGTCCACCTTCAAGCGGGCAAGCTGACGGGCCACCTCGAGTTTCTGGCGCAAATTCATGGAGGCGCCGGGGCACTGCTCCCCGTCACGGAGCGTGGTATCGAAGATGAGGATGCGTTGGTTTTTCATGGTGTCGGTGTTTTATTCGCTGCCCGCTGGTGATGTGTCCGTTGTCTGCCAAAACAAAAACCCCACCGCCAGTGTGGCAGCGGGGTTCAGATTCCTGTTGGATTGACCTAAAACCCGCCCGCCACGCTGCCACACAACAGCAGCAGCGCCTTCGACAGTCGCAGGTTCAGGTTTCTGCTCATGGAGATAGGGGTAACCCGAAAGCGCCGGGGCGTCAAATCATTTTTCGGTAACCTGGCGGCCAGGAGAGGGGTCACAGGAAGAGATGCGATTTGGGCTGGCCATTTGGCAGCAGGCATGGCATACCCATATCCAGACAGACGCTACGGTTTAACAAGCAATACCATGAAAATTCCTCACTGGCTGGCAATAGCGGGGGCTTTGGTGGTTTGGTCGGTGCAAGCGGCCGAGGTGCCTCCGCCGGAAAAACTTCTTCCCGACACCACCCTGGCGGTTTTGACGGTGCCGAACTATCCGGCAGCGGATGCGTGGTACAATAATTCGCCGGGCGGTAAATTTCTCGACGACCCCGCCATGAAGCCTTTCATGGACAAACTCAAAGGCAAGTTCCGCAAGGACGTGGTCGAGCCGCTGGAGAAAGAATTGGGGATCAAGTTTGCTGACTACGAAGGTTTGGCGCAGGGGCAGATCACCCTCGCCATCACCGCGGCGGGCTGGCAGGGGACCAGCGATAAAATGCCCGCCTTCCTGATGCTCATGGATACCGGCAGCAAGAGCAGCCAGTTGAAACAGAATCTGGCGGCGCTGCGCAAGAAATGGCAGGAGGCCGACAAACCCTTGAAAGAGGAAAAAGTGGGCGGAGCCGAATTTACCACCTTTACGCTCATGACGGATGATTTACGAACGGTAATCGAGCGCGTGTTTCCTGATCCAAATGCCGGCTGGGAAACCATCACGCCGAATCGCCCAGGCGCGCCGCCGCGGCGGCAGGCCACACGAGCGGAAAACCGGCCGGTCCACCTCACGCTGGGCCAGTCCGACACTCTGTTTATCGTGGGCACGTCGTTGAGTGAGATTCGCAAGATTGTGGAGCTGCAAACCGGCCAAGGGGGCAAGGCATTGGCGGAGGTGCCCACTTTCAAAGCGGATTATGCGCGGCTCTTCCGCGACGCGCAGTACTTCGGCTGGGTCAACGTGAAACTGCTGGTGGAGCTGGCCATGAAGGGAGTGGATCCCGCGGCCGGAGGGGGTGCCAACAACCCCATGGGTGTCAACCCGGTGCAGGTGGTCAATGCGCTGGGCTTGAATGGCGCGGAGACCGCCGCTGTAGCCCTGCAGGGGGACAAACAAGGCGCAACCGTGCAATTCTTCCTGGGGGTGCCGGAAAAAGCCCGCAAAGGGCTGTTCAAGTTGTTGTCGCCCATGGCCGGTGACACAACGCCCCCGCCCTTTGTCCCTCGTGATGCCGTCAAATACACACGCATCCGCTACAATTTCAGCGAGGGCTGGAGCACCATTGAGCAGACGCTTAATGATATCAATCCCGGTCTGCTGGGGGCGCTGGCCTTTTTTGAAAGCGGACTGAAACAGCAGAATCCCAACTTCACGCTGCGCAAAGGACTGATTGAGCTGCTGGGGGACGACATCATCACCTACGAATTCAAACCCACCGGCCAGACGTTGGAGGCCCTGTCCACGGCGCCCGGGCTGGTGCTGATCGGCTCGCCCGCGCCGGAGAAACTGTTGGAAACCGTCAAGGGGCTGTTTAATAACTTCGCGCAAATGCGCGGTCCGCGCGGGGGCCGGCGGGATGCTGAGCCCACGCAGTTAAAGACCCGGGAGTTTCAGGGTGTGACCATTTACACCTTCCCTCCCACCCCGCAGATGAATTTCCGGGGCGAGCGCATTGGGGAGCGGAGCCTGAATCTGTGCGCCAGCGGCAAGTATCTGGTGTTCTCCTATGATAACGGCGTGTTGGAGCAGTTTCTGCGCAATGCCAAGGCGGCCCGCCCGCTTTCCGGCGTGGCCGGCTTGAATGAGGCCGCCCAGAAGGCGGGGGGCTTGAATACCGGCATGTTCCACTACGAAGATCAAACCGAAACCATGCGCTTCTTGTTCAACGTGTTGCGGAAGGAGGGCTCACGCATCGGCGAGCTGCTGGCCATGACGCCGCTGGGGGGACGGCTTGGCTTTGCCGATGACAGCAAGGCCTTCCAGGAATGGTTTGATTTCACCCTGCTGCCGCCTTTTGAAAAGGTGAGCAGGTATGTGGGCATCACGGTTTATACCGGCGCAGCCACCCCGGAAGGCTTGTTGATCAAGGCTTATACGCCCAATCCGCCGGGATTCAAATAAGCCACCGGTTTGGTTCAGCCTGAATGGCGAAAAAAATCCGGCGTCGTGCGATGTGCACGACGCCGTTTTTTTTCTAACTTCAACCTTTCTATAGCGAGTGCTTGAGAGCCGCTCACGGCTTGGCCGGCGCCGCATTGGAAGCGGGCGCAGGCTGAGCGGGAGCGGTATTGGTGCCCAACAAGGTCAGGCCGGACGGCAATTGCGGCGCCGCCGGCGCGGGCGCGGCCGGTTGCGCAGCCACGGGGGAGGAAGTGGCCTGACGCATCCGTTTCATGCGCACTCTGGATTCATCCGTGCGGGGGCCTAAAATGCTCAAGATGATAGCCAGGGCGAAGAACAGCCCGGCGGCATACTTGGTGGCCTTGGTCAGCACGTTGCCGCTGCCGGCACCAAACAAGGTGTCGGTGGCGGCGGAGCCGAAGGCCTGTCCCAGGCCGGCCTCTTTCTTGGGCAGTTGCATCAGGATCAACAAGATCAAGAAGAGGCAGTTCAGAAACAGAACGATGGTGAGGAGGGTGACAAATAGCGAAAGCATAGCTTGTCCCAATTAAATGCTGTTTTTAATGATGTCGCTAAAGCTGCGGACCTCCAGAGAGGCCCCGCCCACCAGGGCGCCGTCCACGTCGGGCTGGCTCATCAGCTCGCGGGCGTTGCTGGGCTTGACGCTGCCGCCGTATTGGATGCGCACCTTGCGCGCGGTGGTTTCGTCATACAGTTTGGCCAGCAGGCTGCGGATGAAGGCATGGGCCTGCTGGGCCTGCTCAGTGGTGGCTGTTTTGCCGGTGCCGATGGCCCAAACCGGTTCGTAAGCGATGATGGTTTCCACCATCTGCTCCCGGGTCAGGCCGGCCAGGCTGCCCCGGACTTGGGTTTCCAAGACCTTTTCGGTCAGCCCGGCCTCGCGCTCTTGCAAGGTTTCGCCCACGCAGATGATGGGCTTGAGCGAGGCGGCGTGGGCCGCCAAGGCCTTGCGGGCGATGAGGTCATCGGTCTCCTTTTGATACTGGCGGCGCTCGCTGTGGCCGAGGATGACATAACGCACGCTGAATTCCTTGAGCATGACCGCGGCAATTTCGCCGGTGTAGGCGCCCACGTTGTGCTCGCTCATGTTCTGGGCGCCGAGGCGAATGTTGGAATCCAAGATGGCCTTGGAGACCTCGCTCAGGGCGGTGAACGGCGGGCACACCACAATATCCACTTCCTTGACATTGCTCAGCTCGCGCTTGAGACCGTTGACGAGGTCCAGAGCCTCGGCCACAGTCTTGTTCATCTTCCAATTGCCGGCAATGATCAATTTGCGTTCTTTATCCATATAAATCAGTCCCTTACCCTTGGTGTTGGCTAAGATGTGAGCATCCTTTTTCGTCGCCAGGTTATTTGTCGCTCAGCGCGGCGACGCCGGGCAGCACGGCACCCTCCAGGAATTCGAGGCTGGCGCCGCCGCCGGTGCTCATGAAAGTCACCTTGCCGCCCAGGCCGGCTTTGTTCAGGGCTTTGACGCTGTCGCCGCCGCCGATGATGCTCTTGGCGCCTCGCTGGGTGGCATCGGCCACCGCCTGGGCGATGGCGTTGGTGCCTTTGGCAAATTCCTTGTTTTCGAAGAGGCCCATGGGGCCGTTCCACAAGATGGTTTTGGCCCCGGCAATCACTTCGGAGTAGGCCTTGATGGTGGCCGGGCCGATGTCGAGACCCGCTTTTTCCGCCGGGCAGTTCATGTCGGTGTTGACCTGCGCGCCCTGGTACTCAATGACCGGCTTGCCCTTCTTGTCGAGCTTGTCGGTCTTGACCGGCGTGGCGACGACGTCGTCCACGGGCAGCAGGAATTTGACGCCTTTGGCCTGGGCTTTGGCGAGCGCGGCTTTGGCCACGTCCACCTTGTCCGGTTCCACGAGGGATTTGCCGGTTTGATACCCCTGCGCCAGGCGGAAAGTGTAGGCCATGGCGCCACCAATGAGGAGGCTGTCGGCCTTTTCCAGCAGGCGGTCAATGACCTTGATTTTGTCAGAAACCTTGGCCCCGCCCAGAATCACCACGAATGGCCGGGCCGGGTTTTCCAGTTCATCGCCCAAAAACTTCAATTCGCGCTCCATGAGGAGTCCGGCGGCGCATTTGCCACCGCGGGCGGCCACCACCCGGGCCACGCCCTCAGTGGAGGCGTGGGCGCGGTGGGCCGAGCCAAAGGCGTCGTTCACATAGACATCCGCCACGGCGGCCATCTTTTCCGCGAACGCCGGGTCATTGGCTTCTTCCTCGGCGTAAAAGCGCACGTTTTCCAGCAGCAACAAGTCGCCCTCCTTCATGCCCGCCACGGCCGCAGCCACGGCCTGGCCGATGCAGTCCTCCACGAAAGCCACGGGCTGGCCGATCATCTCGCTCAGCTTGGCCGCGACGGGGCGCAGCGACATGGTGGGATCCTTCTTGCCCTTGGGCCGGCCGAGGTGCGACGCCAGGATGATTTTGGCCCCTTTCTCCTTCAACAAACGGAGGGTGGGGAGGGTTTCCTGGATGCGGGTGACATCCGTCACCACCATTTGTCCCCCCTTCTCTTCCATGGGCACGTTAAAATCCACCCGCACGAATACGCGCTTGCCGCGCACCTCAAGGTCTTTGACGGTCAGCTTTGCCATACCAATTCAAGGTTAAAGTTCAAATTAAACAGAACCAGCATGTTAATGTATTTCCTTTCTGAGTCAAAGAGTTTTCCGCAGCCCCCCGGGCGGGGCTGGCGCCGGGCCGGCGGAGGATTGCCACGTGGAGGGGGTGGCGTTATACTCCGGCGGTTTGAATAGGTGAAGGATGCAAATTGGTTATGCCGATATACGAATTTGCCTGTCCCAAGTGCCGGAAGATTTTCAGCTTCCTCTCCAAGCGGATCAATCCGGAGGGGCTGCCCACCTGTCCCAAGTGTGGCAACAAGCAGATGGAGCGCGTGATGAGCCGTTTTGCCACACCGCGCGGGCTGAAAGAGCCTGCCGCGACGCCGGAAGAGGATGGGCCGCCGATGCCTGATATTGATGAGGCGCGGATGGAAAAGGTCATGTCGGAGATTGAGCGGGACATGGATTATCTGGACGAAAACAACCCGCGCCACATGGCCCATGTGATGAGGAAGATGAAGGACGCCCTGCCGCCGGGGCTGATGCCCAAGGAGCTGGACGTGGCCATCAAGCGGCTCGAAAAAGGCGAAGACCCGGAAAAGATTGAGGAAGACATGGGCGATGTCCTCGACGCCGCGCTGGGGCCGGAGGATGAGGCGGGCATGGGGGGCATGGGCGGCGGGGGAGGTTACGCGCGGGATGGTGGGTTGTACGACTATTAACCACCCGCCATGGCCCACATTCACGAGCGCATAGATTTCACGGTGTCCATTTTCGTGGTGCATCGAGGGCAGGTGCTGTTGGTGCTGCATCGCAACCTGGGGCAGTGGCTGCCTCTGGGGGGGCACATTGAACTGGATGAAGACCCCGAACAGGCAGCGCTGCGTGAAGCCGAGGAGGAAAGCGGTTTGGAAATTGAACTTTTGGGCGAGCGCCCACCCACCACGGGGCCGGGCACGCGGGCCTTGATCGCCCCCCGATTTCTGGACATCCATCGCATCACGGAAACACATGAGCATATTGGCATGATCTATTGGGCACGCCCTAAAAACGGGAGGGGCGAAGTGCGCCTGGCCGCCGCCGAGCATCATGCCATCCGCTGGTGCAGCGTGGAAGATCTGGAATCCCTGACGCCGCCGTTGCGTCCCGCCATCAAGTGGTACTGCCAGAAAGCCCTGGCGGAAATTGACGGTTGAGACGCTGAGGTTTTTTTCATGCACCTACGCCAATATAAGACGACCTTTTTTGTCCTGGCCGGACTGAACTCCTTTGCCACGACGTTCTTTTTCAACTACCTGCTATTTCTGTTTCGCAACCAATTTCACTTTGGGCGAAAGGAGACGCTGGCGCTGGGGGCGGTGCACGGGCTGATGTATTTGTTCTTCTCCTGGCGGGGGGGCCGGCTGGCGCAGCGGCTGGGTTACCTGCCCACGTTGGGGCTGGGGCTGAGCATCATGCTGGCCAGCTTGGCCGTGGCGGGCTGGCAGCCCGGGTTTGGTTTCCAGGTGGGCGCCTTGATGACGTGGACGGCGGGTATGAGCCTGACCTGGCCCGCCCTAGAGGCGCTGGTTTGCGATGGCGAGGATGATCGGGGCCTGCCGCGGATGGTGGGCATCTATAATCTCACGTGGGCGGGCACCGCGGCACTGGGATATTTCACGGGTGGGGCAATTTTTGATCATGTGGGGCTGGCGGGCCTGTACGGCGTGCCCCTGGCCGTGCTGGCGTTGCAAATTGGCACGGTAGCCTGGCTGGCGCGGCAATCGCCCGCCCCGTCCGTGGTTGCGGGAGCGGAGAAGACGGCTGAATCCCTTCCTCCTGCCCATCAGCCGGAGGCTGCGGCCCTGGCGCAGCCAGTGCCGCCGGAGACTTTTCTCAAGATGGCGTGGCTGGCCAATCCCTTTGCCTACATGGCCATCAACACCATTGTGTTGATAATCCCGGATCTCGCCCGGCATTTTCAGTTAACCCCCACGCAATCGGGCATTTTTTGCTCGGTCTGGTTTTTCATGCGGCTGCTGGCCTTTGCGGTGCTGTGGAAGTGGAATGGCTGGCACTATCGTTTTCGCTGGCTGGCCGGTTCGTATGTGGCGTTGATCACCGGCTTCCTGCTCCTCCTGCTGGCGCCCCAACTCTGGCTGGTGGTTCTGGCCCAGATTCTTTTCGGCCTGGCCACGGGCCTGATTTATTACTCTTCCCTGTTTTACGCGATGGATGTAGGCGAAGCGAGCCAGGGTGAGCACGGAGGATTGCATGAGGCGGCCATCGGCCTGGGCATTTGTGTTGGGCCAGCCCTGGGAGCGCTTTCGTTGTACGCATTTCCCCAGTCACCGCACACTGGCACTTATGCCGTGGGCTTGTTGTTATTGGCGGGCCTTGGCGGGCTGCTTTGGCTGCGATGGCGCCGCGCCTGAAGTACAACTTTTTCGTTACCCTTTCCGGCCGGTGGTTTTTCCCACGGTATTTTTTTGACGAAGGCCTAAAAACGTGATGGGGGGTAATGAAAAGCCTTTAACCATGCACCTTATTGGTGCTTGTCTTCTATCTTTCCATGATCGGTTTGACCGCCGCCCCCTCTGGGCAACGGTTATGCCTTGCAGGCGAGGCCGGCCCTTGTGTCAACCGCCAAATCGGCGTGGCGATGGCCAACGCGCGGGTGGAAGCCGAAGGCGGGGCGGCGCCGCCCTTGTTGGTAATTCCAACGGTGGGCTTAAGGTACAAGCAAAGCTCGTTCTCCTTTGCCCTGCCCGAGACCGTCAATGGTAAAAGTTATGTACTGGGGTAATCGCCTTTGCTGCCGGTAGTCACATGGGCGCCAATTATGACCGTGCAAGACAATGGCCAGGCGGTCAGCTTCAGCCATTCGGCAAGACCTCGCCCGACAGGTTTTTATCGCCTACGCTGGGAATAAGCTGCGATGGCCACCTCCCGTGCCGCTGACGCCCCGAGGCAAACGGGGCAGGCGGAGGTGGCGACACACTCCCTCCCCACCTGGGCTGATTCCTGCCAGGCGCCGGCCTGGTTAATCACCATTCGAGGGTATGGCCCTCCACACTGCAAGTAACCGGCTGACCCAAGGCGTTGTATGTGTAGACGCCTCCTGCGGGACATGCCGGTTTAACCTTCAGATACAAGGTTGGGCCAATCAAGTCATCATCGGTGGGCACATCTGTTGGCGCCTTGCTTTTTTCCACACCCCAGACCTGCTTGGAAGCCTGGATTTGCCGCAGGTTATTAATACAGGCCCGGCTTTGAGCCAACTGGCGGCTCTTCAGGAAATTAGGCACCGCAATGGCCAAAAGCAGCCCGATGATGGCCACCACGATCATGATTTCCACCAGAGTGAACCCACTACGAGCTGGTGTTTTTCGCCTCATAACGATGTTTGGGTTGGGTGGCACCGACGCACTATATAGCGTTTGCGGTAAAAACCACAAGACTAATTTGCGTCGGCCACGTTAATTGGCTTAGGGCCGTATGCCCCTGTCGTTATGAGGATGCCAGGTCAGTGGAGCACCCCCCCGTTGTTTGGCCATGAAGGCAGCTCCGCCCCGTGGAAAACGGGCGGCAGCCACGGCATACACCGGCTGCTGACCCTCCACCCACGGCGAAACGGTGGCCATGGTTGTACCCCAACCCATGAAGAGGTCTGGGCAGGGTAATTCCAATCGTGAGAAAAGTGGTGGGTGGCCTTTGGGTATCAAGACGGACAGCAAAGCCAGCCACAGCCGGCCAACCGCCGCCAAAACACCCCGGGCCACGCACCCCCATCGCGTGCGCTCGGTCTTCATAACTACTTGCCTTTCTTTAACTTGCGGCGTGGACCTGGCGCAGGGCGGTTATTATGACTAATGAATACATGGCATGTCCACAAATTGCCCTGTGCCTACCGCATCGGATGAACTAAAGCAATTTTCAGGCCGTATTATTATTAAGAATAATTACCCAAGGCCGGCAGGATGAGGAGGTTGAAGCAGCAGAGGATAACCGTTGCAATTTAATGAGGCGACACCATAATGTTTCCCAAAGCACATCAACGAAATATGAGCACTCAGAAAACCGAGCAACCTGCTTCGCGCCGCCAATTTCTCAAGCGTTCGTCCCTTGCCCTGGCCGGAGCCGCCACAGTAACGCAAGTGCCCTTCGCCATTACCAGCCACGCCGCCCCGGATGACCCCATCCGCATTGGCGTTATCGGGTGCGGGGGCCGAGGCACCGGCGCTGTGTTAAACGTTTTGGGGGCGCAAACCAAGGTCATTTACCCCTCCAGCGGCTACCATACCGAGGATGTGGCCCAGACCGGCCCATTGCAACGCAAGGACGTGCAGGTCGTCGCACTGGCGGATGTTTTTGAGGATCGCTTGGAGCGCTGCCGGGAGAACCTTTCCAAACTTGAAGTCAACATTCCGCAGGAAAGGTGTTTCACGGGCTTTGACGGGTATAAAAAGTTGCTGGCCATTCCGGAGATCAATTATGTGATCCTGGCCACCCCCCCGCACTTCCGTCCCCAGCAGCTCATGGACGCCATTCGGGCAGGCAAACACGTGTTCATGGAAAAACCGGTGGCGGTGGACGGCCCGGGCGTGCGGATGGTCATCGAGGCGGGCGAGCTGGCCAAACAGAAGGGCTTGGGCATCGCGGCAGGCACCCAGCGGCGGCATCAGAAGAGCTATCGGGAAACCATCAAGCGCCTGCAGGACGGGGCAATTGGGGAAATCCTCTACGGCCGGGCCTATTGGTGCGGCGGGGAAATCTGGGTCATTGACCGCAAGCCCAACATGAGCGACATGGAATGGCAGCTTCGGAACTGGAATTACTTCACCTGGCTGTCCGGGGATCACATCGTGGAGCAACACGTGCACAACTTGGATATCATGAATTGGGTGCTCAACGCCCACCCGATTCGTGCCGTGGTGGGCTGCGGCGGTCGCCAGGTGCGCACCGATGCCAAATACGGCAACATTTATGATCATTTTGCCGTCGAGTTTGAATACGCCAACGGCGCGCGGGTGTTCAGTTTCAGCCGCCAGATTAACGGTTGCGATGGCAAAGTGGAGGAGGCCGTGGTGGGAACCAAGGGCTACAGCAACTGCCATAATTTCATCCGCTCCGAGGGCGACAACCTGTGGCGGTTTCGGGATGCCGATGTGAACCCTTACGAGGCGGAGCATCAAAACCTGATCGCCAGCATCCGCGCCGGCAACCCGATCAATGAAGCGCGCGCCGTGGCCGAGAGCACCCTCATGGCCATCATGGGTCGTGAGTGTGTGTACAGTGGCAAAGCCGTCACCTGGGAAGCCATGCTCAACTCCAAAGTGCGGTTGGGGCCGGAGAAATATGAGTTTGGGCCGCTGCCTGTTGCGCCGGTGGCCATGCCGGGCCGCACGGCCCCGGCCGTCTAAGCAACCGCTGCAAATTTCCTGGTGTTTGCACGGCATCTGGCCGGCCTGAACGATGCTTGAGCGGGCGGGCTAGTGCGGGGGTGTCATGCCCGGGCGATTTGACCCCATTATTACGTAAGCGTATAGTTTATATGAAACCTTGAAATGCTGCCGCTGGGCCGGGCATTGCCCGTGGCAGGCAGTTCAGGGCTGCGGTCGGCAAGCTGAAACTTGCGGTGCATGATGCCACAATGACAACCCCTCCATTCCCAGCACGCCTATGAGTGATACTGCCAACCTGGCCAAATGCCTCAGTTACATTGACGCGCAAGTCACCCCCCTGCCCGGGGCGGAGCCGGGCAAAATGATTCGGCGGCGTCTGGCATCCATTACGCTGTCCCGCCAGGCCGGCTCCGGGGGGCGTGCGGTGGCGGAGATGCTGGCCACATGGTTGCAACAACAGGAAAAAGAACCGGGACCGCCGTGGACGGTGTTTGACCGCAACCTGGTGGAGAAAGTGCTGGAGGACCATCACCTGCCGCAGCGGCTGGCGGAGTACATGCCGGAAGACCGGCGTCCCCTGTTGGATGACATCATGGAGGAGCTGCTGGGGTTGCATCCCCCATCCTGGACCCTTTTTCATCAAACGTGCCAGACCATTTTGCATCTGGCCACCTTGGGCCACGCCATCATTTTGGGACGCGGCGCCCATTTAATTGCCGCACGGCTGGACAATGTGGTGCATGTGCGGCTGGTAGGCTCGCTGGAACGGCGCATTGAGCGTGTCTGCGCCCAGCGGCGGGTCAGTCCCAAGGAGGCCCGGGAGCTTATTGAGCAGGAGGACCGCTCACGGGCGGCCTATGTGAAGAAACATTTTGGCAAGGACGTGGAGGACACGCAGCATTACCACCTGGTCATCAACACGGACCTGGTGGACTTGAAGGAGGCCGTGCAGTTGATTGGCTGGCTGGTGCGCCACCGGCAGGAGCCGCCTCCGCCGCCCATATAAGCCGGCCGGGTGAAGTTGGGGAAAAACGCGGCGCCTGAAAAAATGCGGGGCCGGCATCGTCCAATGAGCGATGCATGGCAAGGGACGATGGTTGTGGGCAGGTTTGCTGATGTGGATGGCTGCCGGCGGAAACGCGATGGAATTTCCGCAGGCTGCCTCCAAGAAGGGACTGCAGGTGCAAATGGTGGAGGACGCGCTGGCCTTGGGGGTCAAACACGCCGCCATTAACATCAACCTGACAGCGCTGGTGGATTTGCGGCGGCAGCCCGACAATCCCCAGTGGAATCATGGGGGACAAACGTATCACTTTCACAAAGGTTATTTGGAAAGCCTGGACCGGCAGATCAAGCCGCTCTCGGATCACGGGGTGGTGGTGTATCTGATCGTGTTGAGTTATGCCTCCGGCCGGCCGGAGGTGGACAAGCTGGCGCTGCATCCCAATTACGTCACCAATGCCCCCAATCGTCTTGGGGCTTTCAACACCGTCACTCCTGAAGGCCGGCAATGGTACTCGGCCTGTATGGAATATCTGGCCCACCGCTGGTCAGGCACAAATCAGGCCCATGGCCGGGTGGCTGGTTACATTATTGGCAATGAAGTGACCAGCCATTGGTGGTGGTGCAATATGGGGCGGGTTTCGCTGGAAAAGTTCACGGATTATTACGAGGACACCGTGCGCCTGTTTCACCAGGCCATTCGGCGTCAGGCCGGCTGGCCGCGGGTGTATTTGTCTCTCGATCATCACTGGAGCATCCGTTACAGCGCGGGTGACGAGCAACAAGCGTTTGGCGGGCGGCCCTTTTTGGAAGCGTTTGCCCGCCGCGCCCGCCAGCGCGGCGATTTTGACTGGCACGTGGCCTATCATCCTTACCCGGAAAACCTCTTTGAACCCCGGTTCTGGCTGGATAAAACTGCCCTGCCCCGTCCCGACACGCCCCGAATCACGTTCAAAAACCTGGATGTGTTGACGGATTTTCTGCAACAACCCGCCCTGTTGTATCGCGGCCAGAGGCGACGGGTGATCTTGAGCGAACAAGGTTTTCACACCCCCAAGGGCGAGGAAGGGGAACTGCTCCAGGCGGCGGCGTATTGTTATGCCTACAAAATCGTGGAGCAGTTGGAAGGTATTGATGCCTTCATTTTGCACCGGCATGTGGATCACGCCCATGAGGGCGGCCTGCTGCTGGGCTTGTGGAGCCATCGGCCGGGCAGCGTGGCGGATCCCTATGAGAAAAAGCGCATTTACGAGTGTTTCCGGCTGGCCGATACGCCCCAATGGCGGGAAGCCTTCGACTTTGCCCTGCCCTTGATTGGCTTGAAAAGTTGGGACGCTCTGCCCCGTCGGCCTTGAGCTGAGGCGAGGCCCGACAAAAGACTTTGCAAACCCACGCGAACCTCTAAATTAAAGCCTATGAAAATCACCAAAGCAATGACCCTGGCTCTCGCTGCCGCCGGCCTGCTCTGGGCCGCCTCCAGTGCGGGAGCCGAACGCAAAATTGTGCTTCTGGCAGGCACTCCCAGCCACGGGCCGGGCGAGCATGAGCATAATGCCGGCTGCCTGCTGCTGGGACGTCTGCTCAACCAGGTGGGCGGAGTCAAGGCCGTGGTGCACACCAACGGTTGGCCCAAGGATATGAGCATTTTTGAAGGCGCCGACGCCGTGTTCATCTACTGCGACGGAGGCGGCGGGCACATGGCGGTGCGGGATCGCCAGCGCCTGACTTTTCTGGGCGAGCTGATGAAGCGCGGTGTGGGCTTCGGCTGCTGCCATTATGCCGTTGAGGTGCCGAAGGATAATGGCGGGCCGGAATTTTTGAACTGGATGGGCGGCTATTTTGAAACGCATTGGTCTGTCAATCCGCACTGGGACGCCGATTTCAAGGTCATTCCCAAGCATCCGATAACCGACGGCGTACGGCCCTTCAAGATACGTGACGAGTGGTACTTTCACATGCGCTTTCAGGAAGGCATGAAGGGCGTGACCCCCATTCTCAGCGCGGTGCCGCCGCCATCCACCATGAACCGGCCTGACGGGCCGCACAGTGGCAATCCGGCCGTGCGCGAAGCGGTGGCCAAAGGGGAGCCGCAGCATGTCATGTGGGCCTATGAGCGGCCTGATGGAGGGCGCGGTTTTGGCTTCACCGGCGGTCATTTTCACAACAACTGGGGCCACGATGATTTCCGCAAAGTGGTCTTGAACGCATTGCTGTGGATTGCCAAGGCCCCCATTCCGCCCGGGGGGGTGCAGAGTGTGGTCACCGCCGAGGATCTCAAAGAAAATTTGGATCCCAAAGGCCGCAAATGAGCGGCCTTCGGCCGCACTAATGGGCCCATTCCAGTTGGGCCGCCACCGCGCGATGCTGGCTGCGGCGGCCGCGTTCCGTGACGCATTGCACGGGCCGGAAGTCCCCACCGCAAAAGATGTAGTCCAGCCGCAGCCACGGGCCAAAGCCGGTCAGGGGATTGGAGCTGTAGCCGGGAAAAGTGAGGCCGTACCCCCGCCCCGCTTCGGCGAAGGCATCGGTGTATCGGGCACGAAATTGCCGGTGCAACCAGCCGCGGCTGGGCATGTTAAAATCACCGGCCAAAACGAAGGGGCGCTTCTCCTTTTCCAGGTGGACCATGAGCCGCTGGGCCATGTCCAGGCGCTGGCGCCAGGCTTTGGCGACGTCTTCCTGGAATTGGACGCTGCGGCCTTCGCCGGCAGTTTCCCCGGCCAGGGCCACCAGCAATCCCAGGCCCCGCAGGCGATATAACTCGCGCCGTGGGCTGGGGAGGTGGACGTTGTACACCACGACCGTCCGCGAATGCACGTTAAGCTCAAACCAGGCGCCGATGGGCCAGCCAAAGGGATCGTACACCGGGACGGGCCCCGCGTTAAGAATGGGGTGCCGGCTTAGCAACACAAATTCGCCGTAGGCGCGCCCCTGGTAATTGGTGTAGGCCCGAGTAAGCCGACCCGCCTGGCCAACGGCTTCCTGCAGGGCAATGACATCCGGCTGCTCCTGCTGCAGGAAAGCGGTAAAACTCTGGCGGTTGTTCTGGCCGTAATTATTGGTCATCACCCGCAAAACGGGATTGGAAGCTGGTTGGGGGGAGTGCCAGTGAAAGTCAAAAAATCCAAAAGCCACCCACAAGACCGCCGGCAAATGCAACCACAGCCAGGGGCGGGCGGCCAGCCAGGTCAAGGGCGTCAATAGGAGCAGCGGCAACAGCCAGGCCTGGGGGGGCACAAAGAGGCAGAAAGCGGTGAGGTAATGGCGCTCGCCCACCCATCCTGTCAGCGCCCAGAGGCTCAAAAGACTGGCCAGGTAAAGAACGTTTGCACCAACCAACAGCCAGTGGAATCCCCGCTTCATGCGCTGCCAGCCACTGGCAGGCTCACGGCGGCGCTGCCAAGCCGCGATGAACGCCACCATCCCGCGCTCGAACAGGGTGGGTTTGGAATGTTCCATGCTGCGCCCGGGTATTGTGCCCGGGGCCGCCCCATAAACGCAACGGCAGAAATGAAAGCACGGCGTCCCTCCCGGAACGCCGTGCTTGCTCAAATTGCGGGGAGGCCTTTAGGCCTTGGCCGGTTCGGCCTTCTTCCAGTTGCGTTTGGGGGGTTTGGTGATCAAACCCTTCTTGATGGCGCTGGTGGCCACTTTGACGTAGCGGACTTCGCCATCAATGACCGCCTTCACCCGTTGCAAATTGGGCAGGAAACGGCGTTTGGTAATGGCGGTAACGTGGGTGCCGATACCGCCCTTTTTCTTGGCTTTACCACTGCGCCAGATGATGCTGCCCTTGGCAGCACGCTTGCCGGTCAATTCACAAACTCGCGACATATCAAATCCTGTTTTTAACAAAGAGACGGGAAATTAACAACGCCCTGCCAACATGCAAGCCCATTTTTGCAATTTTTTTTGGTGGGCAGCCGAGCCAGGGTCCACTTCTGCATTGCGGGTTGGGCAGTCTAGGCGCATAGTGGGTGGCTGCATGACGTCCGCGTCGTTGCCACAAATGATCATGTTCTACGGCCTGAGCCTGCTCATGGCCGTGGTGCTGGGTTTTGTGCTGGCGACGCCGTCCGAGTTTTTGACTTTTTTGGTGGTGGCGGCCGTCTTGATGATGCTGTTCACGCCGCTGCTGCTGCGCTGGCATCATGCCTTGTTGATTTTCAGCATCAAGGCCACTCTGATGATCTTTTTTCTGCCGGGCCAGCCTTATTTGTGGATGTTGATGGCGGTGTTGAGCT
This sequence comes from Verrucomicrobiia bacterium, assembly GCA_026414565.1. NCBI lineage: Bacteria > Pseudomonadati > Verrucomicrobiota > Verrucomicrobiia > Verrucomicrobiia bacterium. The sequence continues at coordinate 15,628 of JAOAIT010000045.1, read as the reverse complement.
TTGGTTTTGCCGTGCTGCGGCGGGCCCTGGAAAAGGAGAGCACGTACCTGCACGTGCCGCCGGTGGCTTATGCCCTGATCGCGTTGACGCTGGTTGTCTTGATCACCGCCAAACTCACCGGCGGCATCGGTTTCCGGGTGCTGGGCAGCGGGGTTTATGGCGGCAAACGGTATTACACCACGCTGGCGGCAGTGCTGGTTTATTTTGCACTGGTCAGCCAGCGCATTCCGGCATCGCGGGCCGGCTTCTTCGTGGGCATTTTCTTTCTTTCCGAGCTGACGGCGCTGTTCAGCAATGTGGCCTACCTGTTGGGCCCCAAGTACTGGTTTTTGTATGCCATCTTTCCGCCGGACCTGGCCATGCACCAGGCCGCTTCGGATTATATTTTGACGGAGACACATTTCGTGCGCGTCACCGGCCTGAGCTGGGCGGGCCATGCCGTGTTTTGTTACATGCTGGCCCGTTATGGAGCCAAAGAGGTTTTCGGCCATCCTTGGCGACTGCTCTTTATTCTGGTGGTCATGGGGCTGACGCTCCTGGGCGGGTTTCGGACCTACGTCATTCTGTTTGGTCTGATTCTGTTGATTCAGTTCAAACTGGAGCGGCTTTATCGCTCCAAAATCTTCCTGATTTTCGTGGTGGTGACGGCGTTGACCGCGATGGTGGTGTTGCCGAATGTGCAGCGGCTGCCACTGGCTGTGCAGCGCAGTTTGAGCATCATTCCCGGGCTGAAGGTGGCGCCGGCGGCCGCGTTCAACGCCCAGACCTCATCGGAGTGGCGGCTTTCGATGTGGAAGCTGTTGCTGGCCGAGCTGCCCAACCATCTGCTGCTAGGCAAAGGTTATGCAGTGGACCCCACCGAGATGTATTTGATGGAACAATCAGTCCTGCGGGGGCTGGCGCCCACCTACGAGTTTGCCCTTATTGCCGGGGATTACCACAACGGTCCGCTTTCCGTCATTGTCCCTTTCGGCATCTGGGGAGCAGCCGCCTTTCTGTGGTTTTGCATTGCCGGCCTGTGGGTGTTGTACAAGAATTGGAAAAACGGCCCTGCCGAGCTGAAATTGATCAACACCTTTTTCCTGGCCTATTTTACCGCCCGGGTCATTTTCTTCATGGTATTCTTTGGGACGCTCAATGGCGATCTGGTGGTGTTTACGGCCATACTCGGGCTGAACATCAGCCTCAATGGCGGCGTCTGCCGGGAGCCAGTGAAACAAATGGCCTCGGTGGAAACCACCCCCTTGGAAGAACAAACCCCGCCGGCGGCGTTGCCCGCCCCCGCGAACCCCTAAACCCGCTCACATCACCGGCGGATGGATTAGGGCGTGCGTCCAGCCGAAGAGTCCCTCTCGAGCACTGCGGGCAAGCTCAAGCGTCCTGTGCCATCCATTCCGCGTACGGCGATTACCTCCGGCAACGGGTTGCCACTCCATTCCAACGTGCGTTTGCCGCCCGGCCACATTTGCACATCCCAGGTGCCTTGCCGCCGTGTTTGCACCACCCACCAACGTGGGGTGGCGGCCCCCTTGGGCAAATCCAGGGAAATCATCACCGAATTAAGGGTGGGATTGCCGCCTGCATAAAGACGCGGACGAGCGGGAGTTTTGGCCTCCAACCAAGAGCAGGCGGGCGGCAGGGCGCGGCCGGTGTAGGCGCGCTGACTCAAAACCTCTGCTGCGCCCCCCTGCCCCGCCAGCAGCGGGGTGGCACTCCAGAGCAGATGCCCGCCGTTAGGCGACTGGCGCGCGGCCTGCACCTGGCGCAACAATTCCTCCGCTGGCCAGCCTTTGCCCACGCGATACACGTTGAGGCCCGGCCATAGGTGGCGGTGCTTGACGTTCTGCTGCCGCCACCATTGCAGCAGGACGGAAAAACTCTGCCCGTCCGCGTCGTGGCTCCAATAAAGCTGGGGCGCGAAATAATCCACCCATCCCTCGCGCAGCCACAGGCGGGAATCAGCATACAACTGCTCATACGCATCCAGGCCGGTAATGGCCGGGGGCACGCGGTTGCGCCAGATGCCGAAAGGACTGATGCCCACCTTGACCCACGGTTTGGCGGCTTTGACGCGCAGATACAAGGTTTCCACAAACTGATTGATGTTTTGGCGGCGCCAGTCGTCGCGGTTTAATTTGCCCCCGCCCCGCTGATAGCGTTCCCAACTTTTATTATCAGGAAAGTCCAGGAGCCTGCCGGAAGCCTCTTTTTCCTTATAAGGATAGAAGTAATCGTCCATGTGCAGGCCATCAATGTCGTAACGCTGGACGATATCCAGCAACACCCGCAAGGAATGTTCGCGGGCCGCCGGCTCCCCCGGGTCCAGCCAAAGCTGCCGGCCGTATGATCGCACCAGTTCGGGGCGCGCCTGGCTGATGTGTTGCGGGGAAACAGGAGAGTTGCCGGAAGCATGGCGTGCCCGGAAGGGATTGACCCAAGCGTGCAGTTCGAGTCCCCGCGCATGGGCCTCGCTCACTGCGAAAGCCAGAGGATCATACTCCGGTGCGGGAGGCTGCCCCATGCGGCCGGTCAGGTATTCGCTCCACGGCTCAAGTTTGGAGGCGTACAAGGCGTCGCAGGCCGGGCGCACCTGCAAGATGACCGCGTTGAGGCGCAGTTGCACCGCCCGATCCAGCAACGCCCGCAACTCGGCCTGCTGCTGGGCCGCAGGCAGCCCCGGTTTGGAGGGCCAATCAATATTGGACACGGAAGCCACCCACAAACCCCGAAATTCCCGAGGCGGATTGGGCGGCTTTAGGTTGGATGTGACGAAGCCGGCAGGAGCGGCCGAGGGCACGATGGGAATCAACGCCACGAGCGCGGCCAAGAGGGGGGCGAGCTTGGGAAATCCACGCGTTCCCCCCCCAGTTTTCGGTGTCTTGGCGGCCTGCCCGGCTTCGGCCAGCCACAGGGAAACGATTCCGCCGGGGGGACAGGTCTGCGGTGATGAACGTCCCCTCCCCCACAGCCAGGACTGCAGGCAGCGGGTGAATGAGTCGGGGGACAAGGGCACCATCAACGGGGCGGGGTCAATCAAACGTTTCCACGCGGAACATGACCGGCGGGGCTTTGACCACTTTGAGCCGCGCGATCTGGGCCAGCGCCTTGGTCATGGCGGCGTTGGGCGCATCGTGGATCATAAGAATCAGAGGGACGCTCTGGCCCTCGCGAGCCTCGGGCTGGATGACCGACATGATGCCGATGTTGGCCTGGCCCAGGATGCTCGAAATACGCGCCAGCACACCGGGGCGGTCCACCACGCTCAACCGCAGGTAATAACGGCTGATGGTTTGCTCCATGGGCACCACCGCGCTGCCGTTGGCATGGGGCACGAAAGGCGGGATGCGATGGCGCGTGCCGTGTTTGATTTCGAGGGCGGCATCCGCAATGTCGCTCAAGACCGCGCTGGCGGTGGCATCCTTGCCAGCGCCGCGCCCATAAAACAAGGTATCGCCCACCACATCCCCGCGCACGAAAACCGCGTTGAAGACATCATTAACGCTGGCCAGCACGTGGCGATTCGGCACCAAGGTGGGATGCACCGCAACCTGGATTCGCGCCCCGCCTTCGCCGGCCTTGCCCCGGCCCGGCACGGCTTTGATGATGCCCAGCAGCTTGATGGTGTAGCCCAACTGCGCGGCAAAACGAATGTCGGCCTGGGTCACCTGACGGATGCCCTCCACGTGGATGGTGTCGGGCCGCACCCAAAACCCGTGTGCCAGTGAGGCAAGGATGCCGATCTTGTGACGGGCATCATGCCCATCAATATCCAGGGAAGGGTCCGCCTCGGCATACCCCAGCCGCTGGGCTTCCTGGAGCACCTGCGCAAACTCGGCGCCCTCATGCTGCATGCGGGTGAGGATGTAATTGCAGGTGCCATTGACGATGCCGTAGAGATGGGTGATGCGGTTGCCCACGAATCCCTCACGCAGGGCCTTGATGATGGGGATGCCGCCGCACACGCTGGCCTCGTAGTAAAGGTTGGCCCCGTATTTCTGGGCCGCGGCAAACAGCTCCTCGCCGTGGGCGCTGAGCAGGGCTTTGTTGGCCGTGATGACCGGCTTGCCCAGGCTCAAGGCAGTCAGCACCATGGTTTTGGCAATGGTGGTGCCGCCCACCAGCTCGATGACGATGTTCACCCGCGGGTCTTTGACGACTTGCATCCAATCGGTGGTCAGCAGCGAACGCGGAATGGGATAGGGCCGCGGCTCGTCAAACTCCTTGACCGCCACCCCCACCCAGTTGAGCCGGATGCCCAGGCGGGATTCCATCAACGCCCGGTTGCGGGACAAGGCATGGTACACGCCGCTGCCCACCGTCCCACCCCCAATCATGCCCAGATTCACCTGTTGCGTCATAGTTACGGGCGCAAAGCTTGCCGCTCCCGGCCACGTCCGACAAGCCCGAACATTGTTAAAAACTTGTTTGGCGCACTGGCGCTGGTGCGCTATGAAGGCGGCGTGCTGAGTGAGCGACGCTGGCAGCCGGAGACCGTCCCCTACCTGGTGGTGGGGATGTTTTTCAGCCTTTGCCTGGGCTACGTGGTGGTGGCGGTAATCAACTCATGGTTTCAGGAAAGCACGCAAAATTTTCAGCGGCTCCTCACCCTGGCCGGAAACCTTGTCTTCGTGCATGGAGCTTTGTTGGCGATGTTGACGGTATTTTTACGGGTCAACCGGATGACCTGGAGCGAGGCCTTCGGGTGGCGTCACGGCCCGGCCTTGCGGGTGGTGGGATTGAGTTGCCTCACCACCCTGCTGGTGCTGCCGGCCACCTGGATGCTCAGCAAATTTTCAGGGCTTTGGATTGAACGACTGGGAGGCCGGCCCGAGTCACAACTGGCCGTCCAATACATCCAACAACAGCCGCCGGGGCTTGAACTGGCCAGCCTGGCCGTCATGACCATCCTGGTGGCTCCCGTGGTTGAGGAAGCCCTGTTTCGCGGCATCCTCTATCCCACGGTGAAGCAGGCGGGGTATCCACGGGCCGCCTTGTTCGGCACTTCCTTGCTGTTTGCCTTGTATCACAGCAACTTGATGACCATGGCGCCGCTGTTTGTGCTGGCGCTGGCCCTGGTGGCGGTGTACGAAGCCACGGACAATCTCTGGGCGCCCATTCTGGTGCATGCCCTGTTTAATGCGGCCAATTTTCTGGTGCTGGCATGCCAGTGGAATCTGGACCCGTATTTTGAATGGCTGCGGATTCTGGTGCCATGAATGAATTTGAACTCATTGCCTGCCTGACTCGTGGCCTGCCTGTGCCGGCCGGCGTCATCACCGGGGTGGGCGATGATTGCGCCGTGCTTGATTTAGGGGTGCCGGGCCAGTATTTCCTGTTGAAGACCGATGCCGTGGTCGAGCACGTGCATTTCACGCCGGAGACGCCCTCGGAGAAAGTGGGCCACAAGGCCCTCGCCCGTTGTTTAAGTGACATCGCCGCCATGGCCGGCACACCGCTGCACGCGCTGATTACTTTGGGGTTGCCTCCCCAGCACGAGGTAAGTCGCATCGAGGCCATGTATCAAGGATTGCGCGCCTGCGCGGAAAGGCACCAGGTGGCGATTGTGGGCGGCGAGACCACCACCAGCACTTCGGGCATCTGGATTTCAGTGGCCCTGCTGGGGCGGGTGGAATCCAGTCGCGTAGTGCACCGGCGGGGCGCACAGGTGGGCGACGCCCTCTTTGTGACCGGCGAGCTGGGCGGCTCGCTGTCCGGCAAACACCTGGATTTTGAGCCACGGCTCAAGGAGGCCCGCTGGCTGGCGGAGCATTTTTCCCCGCGTGCCATGATTGACTTGAGTGACGGGCTGGCGGGCGATTTGCGTCATTTACTCCAGGCCGGCAACCTGGGGGCGGAGCTGTTGGCCGAGGCCATTCCCATCAGCCGCGCCGCCCGGCTGCGCTTTCGTGAGCAACCGGGAGCCAAACCTCCCCTGGAGGCGGCGTTATCCGATGGCGAGGATTTCGAGCTGCTTTTTGCCGTGCCTCCGCAGAAAGCCGTGGCCCTGGTGGACGCCTGGAAGGCGGCCTTCCCGCAACTCAAGCTCACCTGCATTGGCAAGATCACGGCCGAGCCGGGCATCCGCATCCGGCGCCGCAAGAGTGTGCAACCCCTGGAACTGCATGGTTACGAACATTTCGCATAGTCCCGCGGAAACGGAGGCCCTGGGAGAAGCCTGGGCCAGGGAGCTGGGGCCCGGCTGGGTTCTCGGTCTGACCGGAGACCTGGGTGCCGGCAAAACCCAGCTTGTGCGCGGTCTGGCCCAGGGCCTTGGTTGTCCTGACCGGGTGCACTCGCCCAGTTTTGCGCTGATGGTGGAATACCACGGGGGACGGTATCCGCTTTTCCACCTGGATCTGTATCGCCTGAATGATCCCCCGGAAATCGTGGCGGCAGGCTTGGAGGAATACCTCCTCGCGCCCCAGGGCATCGTGGTGGTGGAATGGATTGAACGCTGGCTGCCGGAGGTTATATGCTCTTGGCAGCAGGGAGTTTCCTCCGGCAGCGGCTCCCTCGTGCCGGCTGAAGTAGCTGGATTGCCACGTCCCTGCCGGCTGGCATGGCTGCAATTCCAGAGCGAAAAGGAGCGGCGGATTATTCATGAAGATTTTGGCGCTTGAACTGTCGGCAGGGGTCCGCTCCGTGGCGGCATGGGACTCAGCCGGCGGCCCGCCGGTGGAAGTCACAGAAGCCCATGCGCGGCATACGCGCCTGTTTGCCCTGATTCAGGCAGCCCTGGAACAAGCCGGTTGGGAGCGCGCAGCGGTGGAGGGGCTGGCGATTGGTCTGGGACCGGGCAGTTATACCGGCATTCGCATGGCGATTGCGGCCGCCCAGGGATGGCAGGCGGTGCGCCCCGTCAGGCTTTGGGGAATCAGCAGTTTTCACGTCATGGCGGAGGGACTTTGGCGCAGTGGACAGCGTGGCGAGGTGTTTCTGGCGGTGGACGCCCAACGCGGCGAGGCCTGTTGGGCGGGTTATCGGCTGGCGGAGACGGGTTGGCAGGAAATTCATCCGCCCCAGTTGCTCCCACAGAATGCGGTGCGCGGACAGTTGGCCGCCGGGGCCAAGGTATGGGGGCCGGACATTACCGGCTGGTGTCCCGGCGCCATGGAATGGCATCCCCGGGCGAAGGAGCTGGCGCGACTGGCCGCCTCGGCGGAGGCGGTCACGGAGGCTGGCGTCCTGACCCCCATTTATTTGCGCGAGGCGCGCTTTGCCAAAGCCCCGCCGCCGCGCGTGCTCAAAGATTTATGAATGCGCCCTACCGTTGCTGGGCGGAAGTGGATTTCGATGCCCTGCGCTCGAATCTGGCGTGGCTGCGGCATCGCGTCGGCCCGCACACCCGCATCCTCACCGTGGTAAAAGCCGATGCCTACGGGCACGGGCTGAAACAAATAGCCGCCCTGCTCATGCAAAGCGGCACCGACATTTTTGGGGTGGCCAATCTGACCGAGGCCCGCAGTGTGCGGCTGGTCGGCCGGGGCTGGCCCGTGCTGATGCTGGGTGCCTGTCTGCCCGAGGAAATTCCCATCGCCGTGCGGGATGGCATCATGCCCACCCTTTCCACGCTGGCCGAAGCCCGCGCGTTTTCCCGCGAGGCCCGGCGGCAGAACAAGACCGTGGAAGTGCATCTCAAAGTGGACACCGGCATGGGGCGGCTGGGGGCACGCCCGGAGGAAGCAGCGCAATTGGCGCGCAGCATCGCCCGGCTGCCCGGTGTGCGCCTGGCAGGGCTGATGACTCATTTCAGCTCCGCCGAGGACGATGCCGAGTTCACGCGGCAGCAGCGGGAGCGTTTCAGCATGGTTCTCCGGGCCATTGAGGCCGGCGGAGTGGTGGTGCCGTATGTCCACGCCTGCAATAGCGGGGGGGTCTTGTGGGAACCGGAGGCGCACTTCAACCTGGTTCGTCCCGGTCTGTTGGTCTATGGCATCATTCCCCCCGGCAAACGCAGGCCCGCCTCCGTCCTGGCCAGACACCTGAAGCCCGCGCTGCAATGGAAGAGCCGGGTCACGCTGGTGCGGGAAGTGCCCCAAGGCACACCGTTGAGCTACGGGCACACCTATATCACGCCCCGGCCGATGCGGGTGGCGGTGGTGGGCTGCGGTTATGGCGATGGCTACATGCGGGCCGCCAGTCAGCGGGCGGCGATGTTGATTAGAGGGCGTCTGTGTCCCGTGCTCGGCCGAGTGACCATGGATCAAACGCTGGTGGATGTCACCCCCCTGCCCCAGGTGAAAGCCGGCGAAGAAGTGGTGCTGCTGGGCCGCCAGGGCAACAAGGAAATCACCGCCGCCCAACTGGCCGGATGGTTTGGCACCATCCCGTGGGAAGTGCTCACCAACATCAGTTACCGCGTGCCGCGGGTGTACCGCGGGGAGCAGGCCGCCTGAGGCGGGGTCACGCTCAAGCCTTCAGGCCCTTGGTATCAAACGTCCACTTCTCGCGGGCTTTCATCATCTGCGCCCAGGTGACTTCAGTGTTCTTATAGGCCGCCGTGCGGCCCAGAATGGTCACCAGATTGCTGCGCACACTGGGGGCCACAGTGGGGTTGGAAAAGTCGCCTTGGACGATGCAGTCGTAAAAGGTCTTCACGTTGTTTTGCACGCCCAGCTCATAAATGGTGTTGGTGGTGCCGCCATTGTAGGCATCGTCGCAGTGCAATCGCACGGGGCCGCCGTAATGCGTGTCCAGCGTGCCCTCCGTGCCGTAGATGCGGCATTGGATGTCATCCCACCCCTTGCCCACCTGTTTGGAGCTGAAGCTGAGGATGATCCCCTGCGGATAGTAGAAGATGCAGGCGAAATGATCCCAACAATCCCCCAGGAAAGGCCGCGCCTTGCCGCCGGTACCGTAGGCCTTGATGGGTTCCGCGTTGAGAACCCATGAGGCCACATCCAGGGCGTGGATGTTCTGTTCGGTGATGACGTCGCCCGACAGCACCCGGTCAATGGCCCAGGCGCGCAGCCGCTCCTCCGGATTCTTCGGGTCCTTGCGAAAGCGCGCATCCATGCTGGCAAACATCAAGCTGCACTGATAATTGGCCTCGCCGCAGACAATCCGGCCGATTTTGCCCTCATGCACCAGCTTGATGGCCTGCTGGTAGGAAGGATGGGCGCGGGTCTGGAAGTCCACCAGAAAAGCCAGCTTCTTCTGGGTGGCCTTCTGGCCGCTGGCGGCAATGGAAAGACAGCCGGGCACGTCCACGGCCAGCGGCTTGGCCAGGTACACATGCTTGCCGGCCTCCACCGCATCGGCGGCCTGTTCGGGATGGAAATAAGGCGGGGATTGGATGATGACGGCGTCCACCCCGTTTTCCAACAGTTTGCGGTAGCCGTAGAGACCGCTGAACCGCATGTTTTCCGGCACTTGATACTTGTCGCCCGCGGCCTTGGCGCGGTCCTCAAAATAATCAAAGACAGCGGCGATCTCATAGCCGCCGTGATCCTTGAAATATTTCAAAATCCATTGGCCCCGCCCGCCGGCGCCAATCAACCCCACCTTGATTTTGGGGCCGGCTTCAGCGGCGGAAACCCACCGGGGCGCCACCAGGCTGAAGGTCACGGTGGCAGCGCCCACACCGGACAAAAAACGACGACGCGTCAAAGTAATGGAAGCTTCAGGTAATGGTTTTTGCATGGCGCTATTTGACACGGTCACCCCAACCGCGCAAGCCTTAAACACGGCCTTGACGGCACATTTCCTGTTTGCCTACCCGCCCGCAGGTGACCCATATTTCTGGCCGTGCCGAATGCAACCGAAAACCATGCTCAGCCCGAAGTCAGCCTCATCATGCCCTGCTTGAATGAGGCCAAAACACTGGGGCATTGCATCCGCAAAGCGCAGGCGGCGCTCGCGCGACACGGCCTGGCGGGGGAAATCATCGTGGGCGACAACGGCAGCACCGACGGTTCCCAGGATATTGCCCGCAATTTGGGTGCGCGGGTGGTGGACGTGCCCACGCGGGGCTATGGGGCGGCGTTGATGGGGGCCATGGCGGCAGCCCGGGGACGTTATGTGATCATGGCGGATTCCGACGACAGCTATGACTGGTCCGCCATCTGGCCGTTTGTCGAGAAACTGCGCGAAGGCTACGATCTGGTCATGGGCAACCGCTTCAGCGGCGGCATTCAGCCCGGCGCCATGCCCTGGCTCAATCGTTATTTGGGCAACCCCGTGCTCACGGGGCTGGGCCGGTTGTTTTTCAAGGCGCCCGCGCGTGATTTTCATTGCGGCATGCGCGGCTTCACCAGGGAGGCGGCCGAGCGCATGGCCCTGCGCACCACGGGCATGGAGTTTGCCAGTGAAATGGTGGTCAAGGCCGCCCTGCTGGGGCTTAAAATCACCGAGGTGCCCGTCACACTGTCGCCGGATGGCCGCGGCCGCCCGCCGCACCTGCGTCGCTGGCGGGATGGCTGGCGCCACTTGCGCTTCATGCTGCTCTACAGTCCGCGCTGGCTGTTTCTCATTCCCGGTGCTCTGTTGATGTTGTTGGGCGTGCTGCTCATGGCCTGGCTGCTGCCCGGCCCGCGCACGGTGGGCAGTGTGACCTTTGATGTGCATACGCTGCTGTATGCGGCGATGATGGTGCTCATGGGGTATCAAGCGGTGCTGTTTGCCGTATTCACCAAGGTTTTTGCCATCAGCGAGGGCTTGCTGCCGCCCGACGCCCGACTGGAAAAGCTCTACCGCATCATCACGTTGGAGGTGGGGCTGACCGCCGGTCTGGTGCTGACCCTGCTCGGGCTGGGAGGCTCCGCCTATGCCGTCTGGAGCTGGGGCCAGACGCACTTTGGGCCGCTGCAGCCCACCGAGACTTTGCGCACCATCATCCCGGCGCTGCTGGCCCTGGTGCTGGGCATCCAAACCATATTTTCCAGCTTTTTCCTGAGCGTGCTGGGCCTTAAACGCCGATGAGCTGTCTGGACACATTGCACGGGCGCCTGGTTTTTGCACGTCGGGTGCGCGTGCTCGCCGGGCATCTGGCCGCGCTGTTGCCCCACGGGGCGACGGTGTTGGACATTGGCTGTGGCGACGGCCGGGTGGCCCGCGCCATTTTAGACCAACGCCCCGACGTACGGATTGAGGGGTTGGATGTGCTGATCCGTCCGCAAACCTACATTTCCGTAAAGGCCTTCGACGGCCGACGCATCCCCTGCGCCGACGGCCAGTATGACGTGGCCCTGTTTGTGGACGTGCTCCATCATACGGAAGACCCGATGATTTTATTGCGTGAGGCCGTGCGTGTGGCACGCCGGGGTCTTCTCATTAAAGACCACTGCCTGGAAGGCTGGCTGGCGGGACCCACCTTGCGCTTCATGGACTGGGTGGGCAACGCCCGTCATGGCGTGGCCCTGCCCTATCATTATTGGCCCTGGGGCCGCTGGCAGGCCGCCTGGGCTGAACTCCGCCTACGCCCGGTCACCTGCCTGCGCCAATTGCACCTTTATCCCCCACCCGCCACGTGGTTTTTTGACCGCTCCCTCCATTTTATGGCGTGGCTGGAAAAGGAAAACGGCGGGCGGGTTTAACCTTGCCGGTCAACTCCGCCCGCCGCCTGCAATCTACGGCCTGGCGCCGCTTATTGGAGCAGGTCGAAACGATCCAGATTCATGACCTTGTTCCAGGCGGCGATGAAATCTCGCACAAACTTCTCCTGGGAATCGGCGCACCCATAAACTTCAGCGATGGCCCGCAGTTGGGAATTGGAACCGAAGACCAGATCCACGCGCGTGGCGGTCCACTTTAGCTCGCCCGTCTTGCGATCGCGGCCCTCAAACAACTCCGCCTCGGGCGAGGTGGGTTTCCATTCCGTCCGCATGTCGAGCAGGTTGACGAAGAAGTCGTTGGTCAGCGTGCCCGGGCGGGAGGTGAAAACGCCGTGGCGGGTGCCACCGTAATTGGCATTTAAGGCCCGCATCCCGCCCACCAGCACGGTCATTTCGGGTGCCGTGAGGGTCAGCAATTGCGCCTTGTCCACCAAAAGCGCCTCGGCCGGGACGGCGTATTTGGCCTTCAGGTAATTCCGGAAGCCATCGGCCAGCGGCTCCAGCACGGCAAAGGAGGCGGCGTCGGTCTGCTCTGCCAGGGCATCCATGCGTCCCGGGGCAAAGGGCACCGTAACTGTATGGCCGGCCTTTTTCGCTGCCTCCTCGATGGCGGCGCAGCCGCCCAGCACAATCAAGTCGGCCAGCGATACGCGCTTGCCGCCCTGCGCCGTGCGGTTGAACTCCTCCTGAATGCGCTGCAAGGCGGCCAGGACTTTGGCCAGTTGTTGCGGCTGGTTGACCTCCCAATCCTTCTGCGGCGCCAGCCGGATGCGCGCACCATTGGCGCCGCCGCGCTTGTCGGAGCCGCGGAAGGTGGAGGCGGAGGACCAGGCGGTGTACACGAGCTCGGAGATGGCAAGGCCGGAGGCCAGGATTTTGGCCTTGAGCGCGGCAATGTCCTGGGCGTCCACCAGCGGATGATTTACCGGCGGGATGGGATCCTGCCAGATCAACTCCTCCTTGGGCACCTCCGGGCCGAGGTAGCGCGCACGCGGGCCCATGTCGCGATGCGTCAGCTTGAACCACGCCCGCGCAAAGGCCTCGGCGAACTGGTCCGGGTTTTCCATGAAGCGGCGGGAAATCTTTTCGTACACAGGATCATAACGCAGGGCCAGATCCGTGGTAAGCATGGCCGGCGCATGCCGTTTGTTGGGATCATGCGCATCGGGCACGGTGCCCTCCCCCGCTCCACCCTTGGGCCGCCACTGCCAGGCACCGGCCGGGCTTTTGGTCAGCTCCCATTCGTAGTTAAACAGATTCCAAAAGAAGTTGGTGCTCCACTTTGTGGGCGTGGTGGTCCAGGTCACCTCCAAACCGCTGGTGATGGTGTCAGGCCCCTTGCCGGTGCCAAAGGTGCTCTTCCATCCCAACCCCTGTTCCTCCAGCGGCGCCGCCTCCGGCTCCGGCCCGACGTGCGAGGCCGGCCCGGCCCCGTGGGTCTTGCCAAAAGTATGTCCGCCCGCGATCAACGCCACGGTCTCCTCGTCATTCATCGCCATGCGGGCGAAGGTTTCGCGAATGTCCCGGGCCGCCGCCACGGGATCCGGGTTGCCATTGGGCCCTTCCGGGTTGACATAAATCAATCCCATCTGCACGGCGGCCAGAGGATTTTCCAACTGTCGGTCGCCGGAATAACGCTCGTCACCGAGCCAGGTTTTTTCAGATCCCCAATAGACATCCTGATCCGGCTCCCAGACATCTTCGCGTCCGCCAGCAAAGCCGAAGGTTTTGAATCCCATCGTTTCGAGCGCCACATTGCCGGCCAGAATCATCAAATCAGCCCAGGAAATTTTACGCCCGTATTTTTGCTTGATGGGCCACAGCAGGCGGCGCGCCTTGTCGAGATTCACGTTGTCCGGCCAGCTATTGAGCGGCGCAAAGCGCTGCTGGCCCCGCCCCGCCCCGCCGCGGCCATCGCCAATGCGATAGGTGCCGGCGCTGTGCCAGGCCATGCGAATAAACAACGGGCCATAGTGGCCAAAGTCCGCCGGCCACCAGTCCTGGGAATCGGTCATCAAGGCTGCCAGGTCCTTCTTCAACGCCCAATAATCCAGGCTCTGGAATTCCTTGGCGTAGTTGAAGTCCTTGTCCATTGGATTGGACTTGCTCGAGTGCTGGTGCAGCAATTCCAACCGCAACTGATGCGGCCACCAGTCGCGATTGGTGGTGCCGGCGCCGGCATAGGATTTCATGGTTTTGCCCGAGAAGGGGCACTGGCTCTGATTACTCATGGCTGGGTTTCCTTTCTTGGTTCTTTGGGTTCAGGTTGTTGATCCAGCATTTCGCGGCGGCGCCGCGGAAGCGTTGATTCTGGGCCGTCGCTGAAGGGCTCGGGCCTTTTGCTGGCAGCGGGCACAACGGCCGCGAAACTGGACCTGGTAATCTTCGATGACAAAATCGCCGGCGGGAATGCGCGGCCGGGGCATGCGATCGAGCCGCGGATCCTCCACGTCCATGATGGCCCCGCAATCCAGACACACCAGGTGATGGTGAGGATGGGTCTTGGAATCGAAACGGGCCGCCGAACCGGGATGGCAGGTTTTATCCACCACGCCCAGTGCCACAAAGGTGTTGAGGATGCGATGCACGGTCATGCGCGAGATGTGGGGCAGCTTTTGGAGCACCACCTGATAAACCTGCTCCGCGGTGGGATGATCCTGTCGCTCCAGCATGGCCTCGAAAACCGCCCGCCGTTGGGTGGTCACCGGGAGACCGGCCTGGCGCAAGAGGGCCAGAAAGCGCGCATGCGCCTGCTCTTTACTCGCTATTTGCATCACACAGCGATGGTAAAGTGTATCAAATGATAATGATTAGCAAATAAGAATTTGTCCCAAAATGATGGCTTGTGCCGCTTCCCTGACCCGGCGGCGCTTCCATGATAAATTGCCCGGGATTGTAAAAAAGACAAACGGCATGCCGCATTTTTCGGCATGCCGTTGTCCGAAGTTATTTGCGGGACAATCAGCCCACCATGGCCTTCAGCGCCTTGAAGGAAATCTCCGTGGCTTCCATGGGGGATTTGCCGTCCGGATAGGCTTCCTGCTCGAGGGTGATCCACTCTGATCCGCCAAATTCGATGCAGGCCGCAATCACGGCTTTCCAATCCACCGAGTCCTGCCCGATGAATGCCTTTTTGCCCGGCTCGTTGCCCACCACGGTGGGTTTGAAGTGCGTGGATTTCATCCGGCCCGGATATTTTTTCATCATCTCCACCGGATCGAGCTTGGCCGCCGCGGTCCAGCCGCAGTCCTGCTGCAAGACCACGTCCTTGCTCGTGTTGGCGGCAAAGAAGTCCCAGAAGGTGGTGTCACCGAATTTTTTGAATTCCGCCGTGTGATTGTGGTAGCCGCAATACATGTTCAAGGGTTTCAACTTCTCGGCGGTTTGATTGAACAAATCGGCCAGCGGCTTGCACTTTTCGGGGTTGGTAAAGTCACCATCGCCCGGCACAATGAGGAACTTGCAGCCGATGATCTGGTGGAACTCGATGGTCTTCTGGAGGTTGTCGCCGCGGAAACTGCCCGTGCCGATGTGGGTGGCGGCCACCTTCAAGCCCAGATCATCCAGCCGCTTGCGCAGCTCCTTGGGTTTGCCGCCGTAGGTGTGATAGCCGGCAAACTCCACCCCATCGAAGCCCATTTTGGCGACGCGCTCCAAGGCGGCGTCGAAATCCTTGCCGCAGTCCTGCCGCACCGAATAAAGCTGCAACGCAATGGGAAGCTTCTTCCGGGCCGCCCCCCAAACCTGCGGGGCCACGCTCAGGGCCGCCGCGGCCAGGGCGGTGGTTTGCACAAATTGCCGACGATTCGTTTTCATCATAAGTGTGGTTTAGTTTTTGTGGTATTACCAATAAGCGGTTGCCGCCCGTCTGTCCAGCCCGAAAGGGAAGGACAGCACGCGCTCATGGCCAGTGGGCGACACCGCCGCCGGCTTAGGGATTGGGCAGGGTGACACCCAGGCGGTAGAAGCGCTGCGGGGATTGCACCGGTTGCAGCAGTTCCACCCACCGGTTGCTCCCCGCCGCCGGAATGGTCTCCAGCCGCAGCCAGTTCGTCCCCCCCACCGCCCCAAGGTAC